>JALRDM010000089.1 GCA_023262195.1 Salibacteraceae bacterium
TTACTAAAGAAGAAACAATTGCGCGGATTAAGCGTAGCGATCGATTTATTCAAGACCCGATGGTGAAAAGCGAATCGGCTACGGATTCAGACTACAAAGGATCAGGATACGATAGAGGTCATTTGGCACCAGCGGCAGATATGACTTGGTCACAAATCACGATGCAAGAGTCTTTTTACTACAGCAATATGAGTCCTCAGAACCCCGGGTTTAATAGAGGTATATGGAAAAGGCTTGAATCGCAAGTCAGATCTTGGGCTATTCTTTATGATTCAGTGTTGGTAGTCACGGGCCCAGTATTAATTGATTTGTTGCCAACGGTTGGTCCAAACGAAGTCTCTGTGCCTCGATATTATTTCAAAGCCCTTCTTGATTTGAATGCGGAGAGGTTTGAAGGAATAGCATTTATACTTCCTAATGAAAAAAGTCAGAATGACCTTACCGATTTTGTTGTCTCTATTGATAGTCTTGAGTCTTTGACGCAATTGAATTTGTATCCTTTTCTTTCCGAGGAAGATGAAGCCAAATTGGAAACCAAGTCATGCATCAGCTGTTGGGATTGGCAATTGATAAAACCAAAAACAGCGTTCACTGATGACGAGAAGGGCTCCAAACAATGTAGCGGTTTGACAAAAGCGGGCAAGCGCTGTTCTAATCAAACTGGTTCTGAAATAGGATATTGTCATATACATACCAATCAATGGAAGCCATCGAAAAGGAGTGTTTCGGTTCGATGCATAGGCATTACACAAGCGGGCAGTCAATGTAAGAAAATGACCTTGAGTCAAAATTCAAAGTGTCATCTCCATGGAGGAAATTAACATACAGCACTGCTCAACACTCCAATCAAAGCTACCTTTCCACATTTGAAATTTGAACTGCAACATACAGACCCAAACTCCAATGCAAGAGCGGGAACAATAAGCACGGACCATGGCGAAATCGCAACACCGATTTTCATGCCTGTGGGTACGGTAGCTTCTGTGAAAGCGGTTCATCAACGAGAGCTTAGGCACGACATTGAAGCCCAGATAATCTTGGGTAATACTTATCACTTGTATCAACGCCCAGGAATGGAAATTCTTGAAAAAGCGGGCGGGCTTCACAAGTTCATGAATTGGGATAAACCGATTCTAACGGATAGTGGAGGATATCAGGTTTACAGCCTTGCCAAGAGCAGAAAAATCACAGAAGATGGCGTTACATTTCAGTCGCACATTGATGGATCGAGGCAGTTTTTTTCTCCTGAAAGTGCCATGGACACACAGCGCCAAATAGGGGCAGATATCATCATGGCTTTTGATGAATGCCCACCCTATCCGTGTGAGGAAGGATATGTGGAAAGCAGCATGCATCTAACTCATCGGTGGCTCAAACGATGCATCGATCACTTCAAAAAGACCAATGGACTATACGGTTATACCCAGACGCTCTTTCCAATAGTTCAAGGCGGCACATATCCACATTTACGCCAGCAATCGGCCGAGTTTGTGGCCAGCATGGAGTGCGATGGCAATGCCATCGGTGGTTTATCTGTGGGCGAACCACATGAAAAAATGTATGCCACCACTGAGCTGGTTTGTGACATATTGCCAAAAGACAAGCCTAGATACTTAATGGGTGTAGGTACGCCTGAGAATCTGCTCGAATGCATTTCATTGGGTGTAGATATGTTTGATTGTGTGTTGCCTACCCGAAATGCTCGGCATGGTCTGCTATATACTTGGGATGGTATTTTAAATATCAAAAACGAAAAGTGGAAAGAAGACTACTCTCAACTCGACCCGAAGGGTACCACAGATGTCGATAATGAGTATTCACGGGCTTATGTACGTCATCTATTTGCCAGTAAAGAATTGCTTGGTCCACAAATCGCTTCGGTGCATAACCTTGGTTTCTTTTTGGATTTAGTAACCCATGCTCGAAACCATATCATTGCGGGGGACTTTAGCTCTTGGAAAAATGCAACCATTCCAAAAATTACATCAAGACTGTGATGAAGAAAATTGATATCTATATCATCAACCGGTTTTTGCTTACGTTTTTCTTCATCTTAGGTTTGATTATGTCGATTGCCATCATTTTCGACATCAGCGAGCAGATTGATGATTTTATTAAAAACGATGCTCCCTTGACTGGAATACTGTTTGACTATTACCTCAACTTTATTCTCTTCTATGGCAACCTATTCAGTCCATTATTGATTTTCTTAGCTGTGATCTTTTTCACTTCTCAAATGGCGAGCAGAACCGAAATTGTAGCCATTCTGAGTAGTGGAGTGAGCTTCAATCGACTGATGCTTCCATATTTTATAAGCGCTACCATTCTGGCTGCAATGAGCTTCTACTTGAATAATTACTTGGTGCCTAAAGCCAACGTAACTCGCATGGCTTTTGAAGGTGAATACATCCATACATTCAAACGATCACTGAGTCAGGGTGTGCATCGGCAGATACGTCCGGGTGAAATGATCTACTTCGATAAATACAATCAGATAAAAGATATTGGATACTCTTTTACCTATGAGGTTTGGGATGGAATTGACTTGAAATCAAAGTTGTTTGCCAACTACGTGAAGTGGGATAGTACAGGACAGGTTTGGACACTAGAGAATTATTACATCCGTGAGTATCACGATGGTCAGGAATACATCAGATCTGGTAAATCTTTGGATACGACATTTGCGTTTCTTCCCACTGAATTTAGCGGTAGAATTCAAGATACGCAGATGATGGACGTAAACGAATTGGATGACTTTATCGAAGAACAAAGAGTAAAAGGGTCAAGCAACATCCCATATTATTTGATTGAAAAGCACAGCCGCAATGCCTTGCCTTTCTCCACCTATATTCTTACCATCATAGGCGTAAGCATGAGCAGCCGAAAGGTGAGGGGAGGCTTAGGAGCGCACATTGCTGCAGGGTTAGCTCTTGCGGTTACCTACATTTTGGCAATGAAGGTGAGCACTGTTTATGCAACTAACGCAGGACTTGATCCGTTAATTGCAGTCTGGATTCCCAATTTGCTTTACGGAATTTTGGCCGTTTTCCTTTTCATTCGGGCGCCTAAATAGTCAGCGCTTTCTTGCAATGAACAACAAGTTGCCTTGTGATTCATCCTTCTGAATTTCTCCAGCATTTTTTGAATATCCAACGGTATGTATCTTCTCGATGTCAAATCCGGCTTGGTCAAGAAGTCGCTCCACCTCGTTTTTGGTGAAGTAGTGCACAAACGCAGCAGATTTAAAGCCATTTTTTCGATAAAAGACATCGCCTGGTTCGTAACCATGGTCTGCAAGGTTTTGGTTTTCGTATGCTTTTACAGCCAGCGGACCCCATTCATTTTGATCATTTTGATTGAAAACATCAAAGCATAATAAGCCGCCAGATTCGAGATGATCACCAATTTTTTTGAGGTTTAAAAGCCTCAATTCTCGACTTGGAATGTGTCCGAAGGCATATAAAAATGTGGCACAAGAAAACGTTTCATCGCTGTGTTCATCACTCGATAACCACGCCTCGTGATGTGCATCTATGCCTTTTTTACGCGCTTCCTCACACATTTTTTCACTGATGTCAATGCCGCTGATTTCATAATCTAAACCGCTTATTGATCGAATGTTAACAGCTCTTCTGCCAGTGCCACAAGCAATGTCAATCACAGATTTGACTTGGCGATTGGTCAATTCGTTGGCGATCAATTCATCAATAGTGTCAACATAGCTTTTACGCTTTGGTAAGTTGAAATCGTAGAAATCATACTGTGCTGCTTGCTCGCTGAAATAGATGGCATTCATCTGATTTATTCGGTCTGTAGCTGGCTTAGGCAAAACGTTGGAAATGATGTGGCTTTTTCTTGCATTCAGCTCATCAAAACTTTTGAACTCAAAGGCATCATGCTCTAGTGAGGTAAAATGCCCGTCTTCATCACTCCAACTTGCCGTTTTGGCTTCATCGCTCAGCACTCCAATGGCTCTACGCTCGATGTCAAAAATTCTAAGTCCACCTAAAGTCCGAAGTGGAGGATAATAGAAATGAATTGAGACGGCACGGGTGTCTGACCGAGCGTTTTTTATTTTATGAATTACACCATCGGGTTCATAAATCAGCGCGCCTCGACCATAGCGCTGTATTTCGCACTCTTCGAGTATGCCATCCACTTTTCGATAGCATATGTTCTCTATTTCACCTTCAAGTACCAGCACATAGCCAAAAAGACCATCATGATGATGAATGCCGCTCTCAGTATTTGCCGGCCAATTAATAAGCACACATTCAAAGGGATCCAAAGTGAAAATGTTTCTTCCGTAGTCACCCTCGGTTTCGGGTTCTGAGAGATGAGGAGCGTAGTCATATTCATCCAAGTTAAATTGCTCTATGAATTGCTTTAGCTCTTTTGCGGTGCTTGGGATTGTTGTCGCCTTTATGGCATCAATAATTCGTTTCAAAAAGGTTATAAGTTTAGTTCGACCGAATATAGTATTTCGAGAAAACCATTTTTCGATAGACAGAAATGGTTAAGATAATTTCATGTAGTACTTTCCCAGCCGCTTATGGAATTACACGCACCCTTAATTACAAATGATGCCGTTGTTCTTGGCATTTTGATGGGCCTTTTGGGGCTCATTTTTTATACCTCAAACCTTAAAGGCGGAGGAGCCGAAAAGTTTTATAAAGTCATTCCAGCACTGCTTTTGTGTTATTTCTTGCCTAGCATTTTTACATCGCTTGGAATCATAGCGCCTTATTGGCACGATTTGGCCGCAATTGCCGATCATGTTGCTGGACTTGGGTATGCATTACCAGAGGCTTACACCAAGGCCGATTTGGAACAAGGTATTGCTCAGCTCGGATTACAAAAAGAAGACCTAGATGCATTTGTAGTGAAATCAAAATTGTATTTCGTGGCATCACGGTATTGCTTGCCAGCCGCCTTGGTGTTGCTCACCCTTAGCATCAGTCTCAAGGAGTTGGCAAAACTTGGGTTTAAGCCTGTGGCGATGTTTTTAACAGGAACCGTGGGCGTGATGATTGGTGGTCCGTTGGCCATATTGGCCAGTTCGGCAATTGCTCCAGAAGTGGTTGGTGGTGCCGGCCCTGAAGCCGTTTGGCGAGGAATGAGCACCGTAGCTGGAAGTTGGATTGGTGGAGGAGCCAACCAGGCGGCTATGTATGAGGTGTTTCAGCCAAGCGGAAAGCTGTATTCGATTATGATCACGGTTGATGTAATTGTTGCCGAGGTTTGGATGGCATTTTTACTCTTTGGAGTCGGTAAATCGGAGCAAATTGATCGATGGCTTAAAGCCGATTCGAGCAGCGTAGAAACATTGAAAAACAAAATGCATGAGTTCAGTCAAAAAATTGCACGCAATCCTTCCATGGCAGATATAATCATCATTTTGGCCTTGGCATTTGTACCTGTGGCTATTGCACATTTCATGGCCGATGGCATCGCCCCATTCATAGGGGAAAACCTACCAGCACTAAAGAAATTCAGCCTCGATTCTCATTTCTTCTGGCTCATTGTACTGGCCACCACTTTTGGACTCATCATGAGTTTTACTAAGCTTAGAAACTATGAGGGTGCAGGAGCTTCAAAGGTCGGTGGGGTGTTTATCTATTTTTTGGTGGCCACCATTGGCATGAAGATGAACGTGATGGAGATATTCGATAATCCTGCGCTCTTTTTAGTTGGTTTGCTTTGGATGGCCATTCACGTTGGTTTGATGGTGGGCGTAGCCAAAATCATTAAAGCACCATTCTTCTTTTTAGCGGTGGGTTCTAAGGCCAATATTGGTGGTGCGGCATCGGCACCCGTGGTAGCCGCAGCATTTCATCCGTCATTGGCGCCAGTGGGAGTAATCCTGGCCGTTCTAGGTTATGCGCTAGGAACATACGGGGCGTATATCTGCGCTTTGCTCATGCAGGCGGCCGCGCCCTAAAAAATAATGTAGCTCACAATAAATACTACTACACCATAGCGCGCAAAGGCGCCAGCGGAGTAGAAAACGGCACTGGGTCGGTCCACATAGAACAGAAGCAGCGGCACACCAATAAATATCAGAAAGAACAAGTATGGCGGCTTGGTAAATGTTTTGATTTGAAATTCTTTGAAATCTCGGCCTACCACGTGCATGGTCGGAATATCATGAAATATCAAGGATCGCGCGAAGCTTATATACGTGCCTTCGCTCACCGATTCGCCTGCCCATCGACCAATGGATATGGTATTGCCATCTCTAAAGGTTAAGTCGAATGACGTGATGAGGCTCTTTCCAAGAATTTCAGTTCGGTTGGGTTGTTTGTCGATCACATATCCATTTTGTGTCTCCGTGATCAAAAACGCATCGAAAATGATGAGCACAAACATTGCAAGTGAGACATAAGTCATTGCTAGGGTCCATGGGTAGTAGATCGACTTTTTGAATTGTGCAAATTGACGTGCTTCTTTCTGAATTTGCAATCGATCAATTCGCTGTGCCTTCTCACGGGCTGCTTTAATTGCCTCCTCTCTTGATATTCTCGATCGATCTCTGTCTCTTGAGGTTGGGCTCGCTGACCGCTTTGCTTTTTGTTGTTTAAGCTTGGCATCGGCATAGGTTTGCTGTGCCGTGGTGAGCACCTCGTAGGCTTTCTGCACATTCCGAAACTTTGAGGAAGCCGATGGAGAGGAATTTAGGTCTGGATGATACTTAAAGGCCATTTTGCGATAGGCCTTCTTTATCTCATGCTTTGTGGCGCCCACCTCAAGACCCAACACGTGATATGCAGTAGCAAAGCGCTCCATACTGTAGAAACGAAATTATGAGGAAAAGGGTTGACTCTGCTTTTAGCTAATATCCAATTGCCAACAGCCAATGGCTTCCTCCTAATGTTTTTCTTTGCGCTATGATTTCCGTTGGTGATACCGTTCGAGTGTTGGATGAGCCCGGTCAAGGAAAGGTTGTTTCCATTTTGGATAATAACGCCTTGGTCGAAATAGATGGAATAGAGATGCCCTTCGAATTAACCGAATTAGTGAAGGTGGAGCATGATCACCTGGTTAAACCTAGCGTGTCTTCTAATGATGAGCGGGCAAAAAAGCGGCTTGAGGCCATTGAGGCGAAAAAGCGGCTTCGCAAAATGCAACCCATAAGGCAAACTACCTATGAGTTGGATTTACATATGCATGAGTTACTCGATCGATTCGATCACATGAGTAAAGGCGAAATGCTGCAATACCAAATGCGATGCTGTAAGCAGTTTTTACAAGAAGCTAGAGACAAACAATTTAAAAAGGTGATATTAATTCATGGTGTTGGTGAGGGTATTTTGAAAGCAGAGGTTAGAAACTGGCTTGATACACTAGATAAAGTCACGTATCATGATGCCCCATACCGCACCTACGGATATGGCGCTACCGAAGTAGTGCTCTGGAGATAAACTTAGTTTTGCATTGGAAATCGTTCTGTCGCTCTTTTGAGTAAAATCAGGAGGGAGGAAAGTCCGGACAGCTTAGAGCGCCAAACCTTGAGAAACCAAGGGTGCAATCAAGAAATTGTTTGCATCAGAAAGTGCCACAGAAAACAAACCGCCCTGAGCTTGTCGAAGGGTAAGGGTGAAAACGTGAGGTAAGAGCTCACGCGCTTTCCGAGTAATCGGAATTTGGGTAAACCTTTTGGGCTGCAAGACCATGTAAACCCGGGTAGTCGCGATTTATCGCGATGAAAGGGCTGCTCGTTCGACCGGGAGGGTAGGTCGCATAGATAAATGACAGAAGTCTCGATTTATTCGGGATACAGAATCCGGCTTATAGATTTCTAAAGCTCTGATCGAAAGGTCAGAGCTTTTTTCGTTTCAAAACCAGGCTAGTCGTAACTGATGCGTTGATGGAAAATTCCGTGTAGCGCAAGCTTCAATGCGCGCTTGGCAGCGCTTATGTCTTGAAAAGTAATGGGGGCATCTTCAAACTGGCCCTCGTTTCGCTGATAGTCGACCAAGCCGTCTACCAATTGGTTGATGGAGTCTTTGTCATACTTTTTTAATGTACGCGATGCTGCTTCCACACTATCGGCCATCATGAGTATAGCCTGTTCTTTGGTTTTAGGTGTGGGCCCTGGATAGCTAAATAGAGACTCATCTAAGGTCAACCCTTGACTCTTGGCATTTTCTTGAGCCTTTTTTAAGAAGAATCGCACAGTGCTGGTGCCGTGATGGGTTTGGATAAATTGGATGAGGTCCATCGG
>JALRDM010000094.1 GCA_023262195.1 Salibacteraceae bacterium
TCCATCGAACCAATTGAGATTCAAATTGTGCCACCGTGTAATGTGTGTATACATATGGTTCAAATGGAAATTGTGGATGCAAGGCCATGGCATGAAACCCACCATTATCGTCACTCTGATATACATCGTCAATTCTAAAGACATGCCGAAGCCCTTTGCTGTCTGGGTGCAGTCTGAAAATATCTCCATCGCGCTCGTTGAACCAAATCCAACCATCTGGGCCCCAGCTCATGTCCCAAGGAATAAATAACTCTTCGGCTAAAACTCGCGTTACCAGCTTAGACTGCGTCAATGCTACTGTATCCTGAGCCGCTATCTGAAGGCTCAATGTAAAGCACATTATCAATGTCAAAGCTCTCATGGTATAAAAAGCTTTTTAGTGTCATTCGAGTCGAGATCTCTAAGAATTACCAAGCCGTGGTATGTGTCGCTAAGCCTAAATTCCGTTCGATTTTGCAGATCAACTACCTCTAAAATTTGGCCTAGTATATTCAATACTTGAATTTGTGAATTAACGGGTTGATTAAACCATACCATCCCATCGTGATAGAAGGCATCTAATTGACGTGCCTCGCGGTCCAGCAAACCATTATGTGCATATGGAACAAGTTCAATGAGTCGATCATCATCTTCGTTTGGCGTGCCAAGGGCGTCTCGATTTGAGGTACACAAAAAGATACGCTCTCCCATGACTAATACATCGCGAATACGGCCAAACTTATCGGTAAATGCTGTAGTCACTTCGGTAGCCTCCTTATGGTCGGCACTAAGGCTGACAATACTCAGTCGCTTATCCTTTAAGGCAGCCATGATGATGGAGTTTGACCACTCGGGTATCAAAGCGCCATCATAATAATCGATGCCCGCTGGCGCAATGGTAGGAGACCATGTAAACAGTGGTTCTTCAGCGTTTATAGAGTCGCAAACCGCTTCATTACCTACACACGAACCCGTAACCAATGGCCAACCAAAATTGCCTCCACTAGTCAATCGATTGAGTTCATCATCGCTTGACGGTCCGTGTTCGGATACGAGCATTTCATTTAAGCTCGTCTCTACGATTCCTTGAGGGTTTCGATGACCTATGGAATAAACCGGACTATTGGCAAATGGGTTTCCGCTTGCGTTTGACCCATCCAATTCGTAGCGCAACACCTTACCATTTAAGCTAGATTCATCTTGTGGTAAATCGGTGTCTTTGATATCACCAAGCGTAAGCCAAAGCTTGTTTTCGCTATCTATGAAAAGCCTACCTCCTGTGTTTGAATTGCCAGAAGGCAAATCTGAAACTATTGTTTGCTCAAAGCTGAGACTATCCGTTGTCTCTGAGTACCTCAAGCGGTCTATGCGCATCCGTATAATGCTGTTGTCGTAATAAGTAGTCGCTATAAAAACCAAAGGTGTGTCTGGAAACTCAGGATGCGTCTGTAATCCGAGCAAGCCCGCCTGACCCTCTACCGCAATGTTTTGCGCCTCGTAGAGCACTTTTGTTTCACCGTTGGTCAAACTGACGCGCTTGATTTTACCCGGCCGTTCCGTAAGTAAAATAGCCTCCTCACTCCACGAATCCATGCTCCAAGGCACCTCTAAACCTCCGGTAATTTGAATGGCTTCTAGTCTTGTCTCCTCAAGCCAAATCTGAGCAATGGGTTGTGCATGAACCTCTGAGAACAATCCTAAAAGCAAAATGAGGAAGCGGGTTTTTCTCATTTTGCTACGACCTTGAAATCAAGTTTGTCAAAGTGAAAATCTTGGTTCGGAAGGTCAATAGTAAACCCTTTAATTTCATCTTTTTCTACCGTGAAACTAATGACCCCGTAGGTTAAAAAGGGGTCATTGTGATCAAAGCGAAACGCGTGTTTTGACCACGGGGTGAGCCTGCCCGAAAAGAGTTCTTTTGAGGGCAATAACCGAAGGTTGAGTGCGCCTTGGTCTATAAACACTTCTGCCAAGCCGAACATTTCGTCTTCATATTGACCTACGTATTCCGATGACTCAAACACAACCGGATCTTCTTCCTTTTCATTCAGTCTTGCGCTTTCTCTGTCTGACTTTCGCTTCTCACCTGCCTTCTTGTAGGCCAAGAATGTCTCAGACCATTTTTCATAATCTCGGCCTTTTAGCCAATCTAAAGCGGCATACATTGTCATAGTCGGTAGGCTGCTCATATCATTGGTGAGCACAATTACGGCAACATCATCTTTAGGGCACAACGCAACTTTGGTAATGTATCCAGGAAGTCCGCCTCCATGATGGACAATCTTATCTCCTTGATAATCCATCAAAAACCAGCCTAGCCCATATCCCTTGAAATTGGTGCCGTTTGTGTTGTCAAAATTTCCTGTTGGCAAAGGAGTATGTATCGTCATGATACGGTCTATACTTCGCTTGGATAGCAACGTATCTCCGTTGTGGATGCCATTGTTCAGCCAGAAGCTCGTCCATTTTTGCATATCGCTGGCGCAAGAGTTAAGTGCAGCAGTAGCTCCACTATTTTCATAGCTCATGGTAAAGATCTCCTCACCAGCTATATGTGGCATTGCCATATTTCGATCCATGCTAAAGCGCTCAAAATCGGTTGTGGTACGATTCATTTCAAGTGGCTCCAAAAACTTGACTTTTACAAACTCATCCCAGGTCATCCCAGATACAGCCTCTACCACTTGGCCCGCTGTTATAAACATGATATTCTGATAGCCAAATTGTTCACGAAAACCGCAGCTAAGTGGTCTTTCAGCGATACGCTTTACAACCTCTTCACGGCTATAATCCGTGCCATACCACAAAAGGTCGCCATCAAATGTGATCAAACCGCTCCTATGGCATAGAAGGTCTTCCACTGTAATGTTTTCGGTGACATAAGGGTCATGCAGCTTGAATTCTGGCAAATGCTTTTTAACTGGATCATCCCAAGCCAACTTACCTTCTTCCACCAATACCGCTATCGCTGCTACAGAAAACGCCTTTGAGAGGCTAGCAATAGCAAATAATGTTTCTTCATTTGGAGCCTCAGGCTGAGCTTTCGACTTTTTACCATAGCCTGATCGCATCACTACCTTTCCATTGTCAACAACCATGACATATGTGCCAGGAACATTAAAGTCTTGGGTTGCTTTTTCGAGAAAGCTTTCAAACTCTGATGCGTTTGGTTGCGCAAAGAGCTTAATACTACATAAGAGCGTAGCTACGAATAAAAATGATCTCACAGCGTCAATTTAAGAAACGAAGATATGCGGCAGATGCCCTCTAATTATGATCGACTTTAACGATGTTGGCGCTGCCAATCAACTCTTCATTCTTAAATAAGCTGATAATGTATTGTCCTTCGGGCAGAGACCCTAAAGAAATTGACTCCACATTAGACGTGATTCTTTGATCTAGAACTAGCGCTCCGCTCGCATCAAATAGTTTAATGCTGTTTGCAAGATCCTGCGAACCCTGAACCTGAATGATATCTTGTGTAGGGTTTGGATAGACCTTCACTTGTTCAGGAAGGCTCTCGTTAATTCCAGCAGGAGGGACAGTCACAAAAAGATTTGACACACCAACACAGCCAAACTCATCAGTCACAGTAAGTGAATAGACCCCTGGTTTAGAAACGATAATCACATCATCTGTTTGTCCATTGCTCCACTTATATGTCTGAAAACCGCCTTCAGCAGTTACCCTTGTTCTATCTACCGGCTCAAACTCTGTGGTAATGGTTGGTGTAGGTATCGGATGAAAAAACACTTCCGCAGTATCTGTGATTATACAACCAAGGCTGTTTGTTACAGTTATGAAATATGGTCCTTTTTGATGAACCATTATCGAGGAATCAAGTCTTAAACTTGGCCAGCCCAGCCTATTCCAGAAATAGGAGTTATACGTTTCTTGCGTACCAAGCTCAAATGTATCGCCTTCACATCCGTGCGCAGGATTGTCTGGGGTAAACTGAACTGGAGGAAGTGGCACTATTTCTAACCAACCGCTATCTACACCTACGCAACCAGTGCTATTATCTGTCATGGTGACACTTACCCAACCTTCTTCGTTTACAGTTATATTGTTACTTGTGCTACCATCGTTCCATAAGAAGGTGCAAGTGTTGCAGGCGCTAATAAATGTTCTTGATTGACTTGCACATATCGTATCGTTTTCCACATTGCTCACTGGTTCTGGCAATATGTCAAGGAAAATATTTGATGTGGCCCCGCACAGCGTTACGGGATCATATGCCGTAACTACATATGTACCCGCCTCTGACACAGTAATTGATGCAGTGGAGTCGCCCGTGTTCCAAACAAAATCCACTCCCGCAGAATTTGAAGATGCATTAAGTGTAAAAGTTGGTCCAAAGCAAAAGGTAGTGTCTTCTGGCAATTCGTTTATGGTTGGTTTGGTAGAACCTAGGCATCCATAAACTTGAAACATAATTGCGTCATAATCTTGATCGAGGCATGTAGGCTCATCGATATCAGTCCAAGCCGTACATCCTGCATTATATCCGCCAAAAGGGTTTTCCCACTGGGCCTTATTTTCAAATCCCACCGAATCTAAATACCAATACCAAGGGGTTTGACTGAAAACAAAATTTCGAGCAGAAGCAGCTAACCAATATGTGCCCGCGCTCAATTGAATTGGCGTGCTCCAAGATGCTGTAATGGTACCGTCTAGTCCTGGGTCTAAATCTTCAGAAATAACTTCAGCAAAAACCTGTGCACCAATAGCTCCATTATTGTCTTCATAGATTGTGATGTTCATGCCCACAGAGTCTATGGTGCCGGTGCTATTGTCATAAAATCCAAGGAGCGATACCGAATCAATGTACCAAGTCTCACCAGCTGGAACGGTAAAGTCATCCGCCAAGCGACAGTCTAATGATGTGAACAAATGGTCAACGGCCAAGACTCCATTCGTGGTTTGGCCACTCGTCTGATCAACAATGGCAAACTGTGCATTGACACTTAATGAGATAGTGATTAGAAAAAGAAAAAGGTAATGCTGTTTCATGGTATACATCTTAATTTAAACGTCCTTTAATTAGGGGTAGGCCCAGTGGCTAATTTAACTAAGATAAATCATATTCTAAGGCCTTGCTGCCCTCTATAATTTTGGGCAAAAAATTGGCCACCTAGTTAAGTGGCCATTTTTCGGTTAGTTAGCTCAGTCTAATTCGCTACGACAATAGTAGAGGACTTAACACCCTCAGGAGTAGTTAATCTTACCACGTATTTACCTGATCAGAAAATGAAAGGACATCGATTGGAATCAAGTATTTCTAGAGAATCTCGTTGATCATTTAAAAATTCAATTCAGAAACTTTGAGATATAGTTTATCAGTAACAAAGTGCGCAACGCTATATTCGCCATCAATCTCAATTGACCGTGTCAGAGGCTTTAGTCATCATACCCACTTATAACGAGAAGGAAAATGTGGAGCGCATGATCCGAACTGTTTTCGCACTCCCCACTGAATTTGACCTTTTAATTGTTGATGATGGCTCTCCAGATGGTACAGCAGATATTGTAAAGTCTCTGATTTCTGAGTTTCCCGGTCGGCTTCATATTGAGGAGAGAACTGGAAAACTCGGTTTGGGCACGGCTTATATTCACGGTTTTAAGTGGGGGCTTAAACGAGCGTTTGAGTACTTCTTTGAGATGGATTGTGATTTTTCTCATCCACCTCATGATCTATTGAAGCTATATATCGCAGTGAAAGATGGGGGTGCAGATGTGGCGATAGGGTCACGATATGTAAAAGGAGGAAAAGTGGAAAATTGGCCAATAGGCCGTATACTCATGTCATATTTTGCATCGGTTTATGTTAGAATGGTGCTCTGGATGAATGTGATGGACACAACCGCTGGGTTTAAGTGTTATCGCAGAAGCGTATTAGAAACGATTGACTTGGATTCTGTGAAA
This sequence comes from Salibacteraceae bacterium, assembly GCA_023262195.1. Taxonomy (GTDB): domain Bacteria; phylum Bacteroidota; class Bacteroidia; order Flavobacteriales_G; family Salibacteraceae; genus SHAN690. The sequence continues at coordinate 5,905 of JALRDM010000094.1, forward strand.
TTTGTGGGTTATGCATTTCAAATTGAAATGAAGTATCGCGCTTGGCGCAAGAAGTTTCAGCTTGTAGAAGTGCCCATCACATTTACCGATCGAGTTGCGGGTTCTTCTAAAATGAGCACAGGCATCTTCAAAGAGGCATTTTTCGGTGTATTGCAAATGCGATTTACTATTTGAAAATGAAATTGATCAAAAATGCCCGAATTATAAACGAAGGGCAGCAGTTTACGGGTTCTATATTAATCGATGGAGAAGTAATCAAGGATGTTTTTTCAGAGATAACTCCGAGTATGGAGGGTGTTGAAGTAATTGACGCAACTGGTTTAATCCTAATGCCCGGAGCAATCGATGACCAGGTACATTTTAGAGAACCAGGGCTGACACACAAGGCAGAGATTTACACAGAGGCAAAAGCAGCCGTTGCTGGTGGGGTAACCAGCTACATGGAAATGCCAAACACAAACCCCCAAACCACTGCGCAACAGGAGCTTGCTAAGAAATTCGATCGGGCCTCTGATGTGTCATTAGCCAATCACTCCTTCTTCTTTGGTGCCACAAACGATAATATCGATGAAGTTTTAGCCACCGATCCAAACAATGTTTGTGGAATCAAGATTTTCATGGGTTCTTCTACAGGAAATATGCTTGTTGATGATGAAGAAACTCTTTCGAATATTTTCTCTAGAACGAAATTGCTGATCGCTACCCATTGCGAAGACGAAGCAACCGTCCGTGCGAATGCAGCAAGAGCTAAGGCACAGTTTGGAGATAACGTGCCCATTACACAACATCCAGTTATTCGAAGTGAAGAGGCGTGTTACTTGTCATCTAGCAGAGCCGTGCGCTTGGCAACCGAATTCGATACTCGATTACACATTTTGCATATCAGCACCGCTAAAGAATGTTCCCTTTTTCGTAATGATATTCCGCTGACCGAAAAGCGTATAACGGCTGAGGCATGCATACATCATCTATGGTTTAGTGATGAAGATTACATCGCTAAAGGTTCGCACATAAAATGGAACCCTGCGGTTAAGAAAAGCTCTGATAGAGATGAGGTCTGGCGAGCAGTACTAGACAACAGAATTGACGTGATTGCCACAGATCACGCACCCCACACACTTGAGGAAAAGGCTGGAAATTATTGGTCTGCTCCGGCAGGAGGACCTTTGGTGCAACACTCGGTGCTCGCCATGATGGATGCGGTTAAGAAAGGACAGATCTCAATAGAGCGCATGGTCGAAAAGATGAGTCATGCCGTTGCCGATTGTTTTCAAATCAACCATCGGGGCTATTTAAGGCCCGGATATTTTGCCGACTTCGTGTTAATAGACCCAAACCAAACCACCACAGTTTCTAAGGATAACCTCTTCTATAAATGTGGTTGGTCGCCTTTTGAGGGGCATACGTTTAGTTCAAAAATTGTGAGCACTTATGTAAATGGTCACCGAGCGTATCATGATGGTGCTTTTGATGAAAGCATCAAGGGCCAAGCACTTACCTTCTCAAGATGAGAATTTTAGGTTTTGCTCTAATTCTTGTGGTTCTTGGCTGTTCAAATACTAAGGAGCCTACCCGAGAGCGTCCATCATATGTGATTTCTGAAGACTCCATGGCTATCCTAATTGCGGAGCATTACGTGCTCAACACCATTTCTCAAGACCGAGAGGTGCGCAAAAAGAGGCTCACCGACTTTGTCAAGATAGACCAAAAGCAACTGTATGATAGTTTCAACATCACACAGGCAAAGTTTGATACAAGCATGCAATACTATCTCGAAGACTATAGGGATATGATTAAGCTGCACCAAACAGCAATGGAATTGCTTAGTGCTCGCATGGCTGAACTAAAAGCCACTGGTGCAGATTCGGCACGCATCGAACCTAAGATCTCTCTAGAAAAGCTTGAAGCTCGAAATAAAGAAGGCTAGTGTTCATCTAAGTATTGAGTCACCGCGTTTTGCACGGCCTCTTCTATTGATTGAAATATAAACCCCGTACCCAAAGCGCGTTCATTGCTATAAACTACTGTGCGCCTCGCTGAGCTTATATTTTCGGAGGAAAGAGAAAAAATGTTCAAGCCTAACGACTCTACAAATTGCATGAACCCTTGTGCCATCCGAAGTAAATAATTGGGCACCTTAATCTTTGGTTGTTGTGACCCAAATTTTTTCGTGATTAATGTGAAAAGGCTTTTGAACGAAAGGCTTTCTGACACCAATAGATATTGACCGTCAAATCTTTTTTGTTCTACTGATGCTATTGCGAATTTGGCGACATCACTTGCAGACACAAAACCATTGCCACCAGGCGGATAAAAGAGCATCCCTTTTTTGCAAGAGGTAATTAAAGTTGTACTGCTCTGGCCCCAGTTTCCAGAACCAATCACCACTGCCGGATTCAAGATCACGGCATTCAACCCCTCTTCCCTTCCTCGCCACACCTGAAACTCTGCTGATCGCTTGCTGAGACTATATGCAGACCTACCTTTATCTGTAGTCCACTTGCTTTCTTCGCTCAGTTTACCATTGATTTTTTCGTCACCTATGGCCGCTGTTGAGCTTATATAGCAGAGTGTATCCACCTTGTGTTTAAGGCAACTGTCTACGATGTTTGCTGTGCCTTTTACATTGACAAACTGCATATCTATGGCCTTTTTCTGATCAAACGAGACGAGCGCAGCGCAGTGATAGACAACGCTACAACCCTCAACTGCTTTGCTTATCGAAACAGGGTCGAGCAGGTCGCCTTGAATCCATTCAATTCTGTCACGCCCAGCATTTACGTCTTTCAACACTCGATCAATCACGAGACTTGCATCCGAACGCATTAAGATTCTAACCCGCTCGCCTTGATTAAGTAATTGTTGTAAAATTTGAGAACCGACTATCCCTGAAGCCCCAGTTACTAAGATCATTTCCTCTTAGGGTAGATTCATTTCAGGAATGTCTCCATTCACGATCAATCTACCTTCAGTGGCAGCT
>JALRDM010000191.1 GCA_023262195.1 Salibacteraceae bacterium
ACACCATGCGCATTTGCAAGTAATTATAAACTCAACGAATCAAACATTAACCAGCTCTTTGAACATAGCAATGACATTAGCATGCACATGGTTAATAGTGATGCCATGAAAGCCTATTTCTCAAGCCTACCCGCAGATGAAAATGCGAAGTCTCAAACCACTGCTGCTATTATTGCGCTCGCTGTAACGATTGGAGGTGGAGTAGCTACGGGAGTTGTGTATCAGATCATTTCTATAGCCACAGGTGGTGTTGGTGCACTGTTTTGTTGGCCTATACTTTTCGCTCCTCTTATTCCTTTTCATAGACTTTACCTCGGCACGGATGGCAATGGCTTTAAAGTAAGCGCTTTGTATTGTGTAACCCTGACCTGGTGTGGCTGGCTCAACATTATTGATGGAATAATGCTGCTCATAGACGATTCAAAGTCGAAATATATTGGAAGCTCCAAGTATATAATGTGGGTAAATTAATCGGCAGCGTCTAGTTCCCGAATAAAATGGTCTTTTTCTTGACCGGTTAGTGACTTGGTGGCATTCACTTGGTTCAAATACTCGGTTCGTAATTCTGTAGAATGCGCCTCGTCTATTTCTAGCGCAATTCTGTACTGAAATAGTCGATAGATCAAGTTGTTTGGGTTATCAGAAACCAGGATATCTGCATACTTTTTGGCAAGCCTATAGTCTTTCTCCAAATCATAATAAATCCGCATTAAAAAGTAAAGCGATTCGTTTCGCAGAAACGCATCGCTGCTCTTTGTCATCTCCGTCAAATAAGCCAGTCCTTTTTCTTTATCTCCCTCAGGGTAAAGCATCAAATATGGTCTGATCCAGAAATAGTCTTCATAGGCCAACCACATGAAGTAATAATACAAGCCTGCGGTCAAATGAAATGGCTCGTATTCATTCTCTCTACCAAATGAGTCACTGATCTGATCGATGCACGTATTCAAATCGTTGGCTGCATTCAAATAATTATCATTTAGGAGCTCATGCCTTGTTTTGAAGGCATGCACAATGATGTAAGCAAAAAGATCCTCATTCGTTTCAAGTTTTGTTTCCTTAAGAATTTCTTTCGCCTTTCGAATATCCTTATTGAATCGATCGTTCCAGTAGTCATCTTCAAGCTTCCCCGCAAGTATTTGCGACCAAGCCACGTAGGCAGACATTAAATTCCATTTAGCAGATGCCGGATTGCTTTGGAGCTCTTTTTGAACAATGCTATCAGCCAAAACAAGTTCAAAATCATACAAATACCCAAAAGCCAAAGCAGCCTCTTTACCTTCCACAATCTGTGATTGCAGGGCAGCACTAGACCCAGAAAAAGATATGATAAGGATGTAAAACTTTAGCCGTTTCAATGGAAAAACTATGAGGTGGCAAAGGTGCATTTAAACTGTAAATTCGCGGCCTGAGAAATGAATAGATTCAAACCACAAAACATAATGTATTGGATTGCGCTATCAGTGATATCCATGGTATTTTTTTCGTTCACCATAAATCAAGGTGCGCTCACGCGACTGAGCTTTGATTTAACTGCACGGGTATTGCATCAAGGCCAATCAGCACAAACTACAGGCACAGTTTATTATGAGGTTACAGATGGCTTATTGATCACAAAAATGCATACTCCATTCAATCAAATTGTAAAAACTACGGCCTTGGGACAGTATTCGAGTTACGAATTTGAAACCAACGAAGTCATGTTATCTCAAGGTGCGGATTTTAGTTCTAAAAACAGCTTCTTGTATACGTTCTTGTCTGGTCAAATTAATGACATGGGCCTACGTAAATTGAATTTCAAACAAATTGAATCTAACATCGAAGACGGCCTTTTAGTAACGACTTGGGCAGCTCCAGCTAATACCGCTAACATATCGCCATTCATAAAAATTGTTTCAGAAAATGGTCTCCCGATTTTCATGGGTTTTTACGATGAGCAAATGAATATTACACAGAAGACTTATTACACCAATTACCAACCCGTATCTTATTTACA
>JALRDM010000235.1 GCA_023262195.1 Salibacteraceae bacterium
TCATGATTGTTGTATAAACAGCATACACGCCCATCGCCATGATAGAAAAGGTATTGGCTAAAAATAGATCTGAGAAGAATGGAAAAATGAAGAGCAAGACCCAAGATAATCTTACCATTCTATCTCTGGATAGGTTATACACACAGAGTGCTATCAGTGGCTGTGCTGCTATGCTCATCATAGCGGCCGTTCGAAATGGAAGGAAAGCAAAACTTAAACTGATACCGACCGCAGCTGATAACGGTATCGATTTAAAAGTTGACCTGATGAAGGCTAATGAGGACAAGTACGCAACCAAATGGATGAAAATGGCATTAAGGTTATAGGCAGTAAGTGGCTTGAACACAGAGTAAAGCAGACTTATATAAGTAAACTCTTGGCGATACAACCCACTTGGAAGCCGATTTAAAATGCCCTCAATCTGCTCGTTTTGAAGTGAAAATACGTTTGCACTGCTGGTGAGCTGAGTGTTCCATACCACATTTGAATTCAAGTTGTCGTGAATGAGAAATCGCGCTTCATCCACATTAATGAAATGCGGACTTAAAAAGATTAATAGAGCCACGATTGCCCCAACGTGAATTGCAACCGCTTTGGTACTGTTGGAAGTTCTAATAATACTCGTTGACAATAGTGTCCAAGGTAGATTTCCCATTGATGGCGATAAAAATACCCCAATAGGTTTCATGACTTGGAGCGAGTGATAGTTTTGTAGCATCGTCTATGGAACAAGCATCACCACTATATTCAATCGTAATACCGGTTTACAGAAGCGAGAAGATTTTAGATAAAACAATTTCTAGAATTCTTGGTGTATCTGAAAATGAAGGCTTTAAGGTTGAGCTCTTAATGGTCAACGATGGAAGCCCAGACGATAGTTGGGAAATTCTTGAGCGAGCTGCCAAGGCTGACAGCCGCATAAAAGCGATAAACCTGCTTAGAAACTATGGTCAACATACTGCAGTCTATTGCGGCATCAAAGAAAGTACGGGAGATTTTATCATCACCATGGATGATGATCTTCAGAACCCTCCTGAAGAACTCAAGCATCTGATTCGAAAGATCAATGAAGGGTACGATTTGGTTTTTGCAGAGTTCCATCAAAAAATGCACGCTGGGTTTCGTAGAATCGGTACGAGAATCATTGCATCCCTTAATAACAAGATATTTGGAAAGCCTAAACACCTGAGGCTTACCAACTTTAGAATATTTACTAGAGCCACTGCAAACCGGGTGTTGGCATACAAGACAAATTATCCTTACATACCTGGCTTATTGTTAATGAGTGCTTCACGAATGGCAAATGTCAAAACGGAACATCACAAGCGAGAAATCGGAAGCTCGAATTATACCTTGATTCGGATTCTTCGGTTGGTAGCGCGATTGCTCTTTAACTACTCTTCATATCCATTGAAGATAGTGAGTGGTGCAGGAATTGTTATCAGTCTTCTGAGCTTTTTAGCGGGTGTATTCTACATCGCTAAGTCGATTTTTTTAGGCACCGAGGTGGAAGGCTGGACAACTATAGTGGCATTGTTGTCTTTCTTATGTGGTTTTATCTTAATCATGCTCGGAATTATGGGAGAGTATCTCGCACGCATCATGAATCAGCTCGCTTCGAGTGAGCCGTATCAAATTAGAGAGCGCATTGGTTGAAAACGAGCATCTCGTCATTATTGGTGCGCAAAGGTCGGGCTCTACTATGCTTTATGGCATACTCGATCAGCATCCAGAGATCTCAATGACGAAACCTGTAAGGCCTGAGCCGAAGTATTTTCTTTCGGGCGATTGTAACTATGAGGATTATTTTACTCAGGTTTTTAAGAACAGTAAGAATACCACATGGCTCGGTGAAAAGAGTACAAGCTATTATGAGCTTTCTGATGTAGCGCAGCGCATCAAACAAACCATACCCAATGCCAAGCTCATTGTTATAATGCGCAATCCTGTCGAAAGGGCTATATCTAATTATCGATTCAGTGTAAAAAATGGACTTGAAAACCGCTCGTTGAAAGAAGTTTTCATCGATCAACAACCACCACCACTGTTATCTTCCGATATTTCAGTTGATCCATTCAATTATTTGGGCCGAGGGGAATACTACACCTTGTTAACGCCTTATTATGAGGTGTTTGATCGAGATCAAATCTTGCCCTTAATTTTTGAAGATCTATTTGAGCAAAACAGCTATGATATTATTTGGAGGTACTTGGGTGTAAGGTCCCATGGTATCATACATGATGCACGTTATAAAAATGAAAGCTCTTCTGTAAATGACGATATCCCGCTTGAGATACTTGAGGTGCTTTATAATCACTACGATTCACACAACGCTCAATTGCAAGCACATCTAGACCTAGATTTGACCAATTGGAATTTTGATTACGCGATAAACAAATGATTCGATTTAATAAGCCATACATGTTTGGCCAAGAGCTTGAATATGTGAATGAAGCTGTCATTGATGGTAGGTTAGCGGGCAATGGTAGGTTCACCAAGGCTTGTCATGAGTTTTTCCAAACGCGCTACGGATTCAAGAAAGTATTGATGACCACTTCCTGTACGGATGCTCTTGAAATGAGTGCTATTTTGCTCAGAATACAGCCCGGTGATGAGGTGATTATTCCAAGCTATACGTTTGTATCAACGGCCAATGCGTTTGCACTCAGAGGCGCGAAAATTGTTTTTGCTGATTCATCTAAAGATCATCCGAATGTATCAATAGACTCGATAAAGGAGTGTATTTCAGATCGCACCAAGGCTATTGTTGTGGTACATTATGGTGGCGTTGCCTGTGAGATGGATCAGTTGCTTGAGCTTTGCAATGAACATGAAATCAGCCTTGTTGAAGACGCTGCACAGGCAATTGAGGCAAGCTACAAGGGGCGTCCTTTAGGCTCTTTTGGTGATTGTGCCACCTTTTCATTTCACGAAACCAAAAATGTGGTGTCGGGCGAAGGGGGATTATTGGTGATAAACAATGAAGAACTCTTGAAACGTGCTGAAATCATTTGGGAAAAAGGCACGAACCGAACGGCTTTTTTTCGAGGAGAAGTTGATAAGTATAGTTGGGTCGATCTTGGCTCATCCTTTCTTCCTTCTGAGTTGATTTCGGCCTATTTATATGGCCAATTAGAGAATGTTGAGACCATACAGACGGGTAGGGTACGTATTTGGGAAACTTATTATAGCGCACTGCAAGACTTAGCAATTTCTGGAATGTTCACTTTACCGAAGATTCCTAGCTACGCCACCAATAATGCCCATGTGTTTTACATCGTTTGTAGAAATGTAGAGGAGCGAAATGAATTATTATCTCATCTCAAAGACAAAGGTATTGGCGCGGTTTTTCACTATTTAAGCCTGCATAAGAGTGAATTTTTTAAAGAAAAGCATGATGAGCGTGAACTTATCAATGCCGATAGATTTAGCGATTGTTTGGTTCGATTGCCACTTCACTTGCACTTGACCGATGCTGATGTCGCCTATATCGTTGATTGCATCAAAGACTTTTATACTAAACAATGAACATATTGGTGCTATCTGACGGAGTAACTCCCTTTGTAAAAGGAGGCATGCAGAGGCACACCCAGTTGATGGTGGAGTATTTAGCTCGTTCGGGGGAGAAAGTTCATTTACTTCATTATTACCAGAATAAGAGTGCTAAGCCCAATATTGAAGAGGCTTTTACCCCCGAAGCTTTGGAGAACCTATCTACCGAATGCTTTTTTTATGAAGATAAAAGCCGTTTTCCTGGTCACTACCTCAGAGCTCAAGACAAGATAAGTGAGCATTATTTGAAATGGATTTTAAAAACAGACAGGAGTTTTGATTTTATCTACGCCAAGGGTTTCATGGCGTGGGCGCTTTTAAAAAAGAGAACACATCATGGCATCCAGACTCCCGTTGGTGTCAAGTTTCATGGCATGAATATGTTTCAGAAGCAGGCAAATTTTAAACTCACCTTGCAGAAGTATATGCTTCAATCGGCCGTTTTAAAAAACTTGCGGCTGGCAGATTACGCGTTTAGCTATGGTGGTGAGATTACCGATATTCTCCAGAGTGTATGCGACACGTCAATTATTGAAATAAGCACGGGGATTGAGGCAAAATGGATTTCTTCCAACCCTCAGCAAGTCGGAAAATCAATCCAGTTCTTGTTCGTTGGAAGGTTTGATCGTGTAAAAGGGTTGCCAGAAATATATAAGGCCATTCGCTTACTTGAGAAAGATGATTATAAGTGGCATTTTCACTTTGTTGGCCCTATTCCAAGCGAGCATCAACTCAAATCAACCAAGTGCACCTTCCATGGAGCTATTTATGATGAAGAACAACTTAAAGAAGCATATGATCGGTGTGATATTCTTGTCAATACGAGTATTTCTGAGGGTATGCCGAATGTAATATTGGAAGGAATGTCGCGTGGTTTAGGTGTTATTGCAACAGATGTGGGGGCTACTTCTGTTTTGGTCAGGAATGGACAAAACGGTCTTTTGCTCCAAAAACCTGACCCCAACGTGATTTATCATGCTATGGCCCAGTCGCTTGAATCATACAGCACGGTAAATGTTTGGAAGTCGAATTCCTTAAACCTAATACGGAATTACTTATGGGATCAAATTGCTCCTAATTTGAGTAGGAAAATAGAGGAGTGTATCGCCAAGTAATACCTTTGAGCCGTGTACCTTAAAGATCACCTCCTAAATTACAAAGAGCTCTATTTGATCATTTTTTCGTGGCCATTGCTTGGCTTTGTCTTGCCCTCTATTTTAGTTGTGGTATGGTCCATAGTATCATTTTTTTTAATTCTTAGAATGGGTGACTTCACTAAGGTGTTCATTGCCTTTGTGTACACCTTACTATTCTCTGATAGCTACCTCAAGCCGCTGGCATTTGCTTCTACCGCAAAAATCGGAATGGTGTTAATTTTATTCACTTTCATTGTCACGAACATTAAAGATTTCAAAGTCTTTAAGAACCAGGTTTTTATCTATTTCCTACCCTTTATAGTACTGGCTCTGTTTGCAAGTTTTTGGTCTGATCAATTGGTAACCAGTTTTCAAAAGTCAATCAGCTACGGCATCATTTTTTTTACAGCTCCGTTGATCTTTCAGAAGGCATATAAGGACAATAAAAGCTTTGACCAAGATGTTGTTTCTGCTTATACCATCTTTTTGTTCGTTGGAGTGGCACTGTGGTTAATAAATCCTTTTGAGGCAACACTTGCGGGTCGATTCCGAGGATTAATGGGTAACCCAAATGGAATGGGGACTCTGTTGACCATGCTTGGAATTTTTGTTTATGTGTTATATCAGAAGGGTAAAAACCTTCAAAACCTCGATAAAAAGTCCTGGTATCTTTTTTTAGGCCTCTTTATAGTCAACCTATATTTATGCGGAAGTAGAACGGCCTTATTTTCATTGCTCATGTTCCTCGGTTTTACCCGAATCAGATACTTCTCCAATATAGGGTCGTTAGTGATTTTTATTGTATTGGTGGCATCATCCAATTATATTCTAACTAATTTACCTTTCATAGTCCTTTCATTGGGTCTGGAAGAATATCTCAGGATAGAAACTATGGCTGAAGGTTCAGGCCGCTTCATCGCATGGAATTTCGCTTGGGAGCAAATTCAGAACAACTTTTTTCTTGGTGGAGGATTTGGATTTACGGAGGCCATATACAAAGAGTATTTCCATTATTTAAGTCAACTTGGTCACCAGGGAAACGCACATAATAGTTACCTGACCTTGTGGCTTGATACAGGCTTGGTTGGTGTTTTGCTTTTTCTGCTCGGTATTTTACGCAGTATGTTCGGAACTGCTTCAAAGGTTCCATACGCGATGGCGGCTATGTACACTGTAATTGTGTCAGCCAACTTCGAGTCATGGTTAGCAGCTTCGCTCAATCCATTTACGATTCTTTTTATTGTTTCATTGACACTTATGATGAAAGAGGAAGCTCCTGCTGATGCGGATAATAGCGCTGAAATGGCGCTGAAGAAGTCGGATGAATAATTACACGAGTAGTTGAAAAAAAAAGTCGCCATACTTTATTCCGAACTCGCTGATTATTCCATAGCGTGTTTTAGAGCGTTAGTGCATAGCGGGGTAGAGGTGTTGCTGGTACATTGGCCCATAAACCCAGAAGCGCCATTCCAGTTTGACTTATCATTTTGCACTTCTTACAGCAGAGACAAGGTTGATCAAAAAGAGTTAAAAGCTTTAATCCAAACATTCCAGCCTGATTTGATTCTATGCAGCGGTTGGATGGATGATCTTTATGTTTCAATCTGTCGGTCTTGGCATGGAAAAGTGCCGACAGTACTTTCCATGGATAATCACTGGACCGGATCCTTGAGACAACAGGTGGCAAGAATGATTGCTCCATTCACAATTCTAAAAACCTTCAGCCATGCCTTTGTGCCAGGGCATATTCAAAAAGAATATGCCGTCAAATTGGGTTTTAAACCTCATAACATAAAGCTTGGTTTTTACTCGGCCGATGTGGATCGATTTGATGCATATTACAAACAGTTTTCTAAGGATTTCTCCAATCCAATAAGATTCTTGTATCTAGGTAGGTACGCAGAGCATAAGGGGATTTCTGACCTTTGGAGTGCCTTTGTTCAAGTTAAAGAAAAGCATCCGGAGGTTGAGCTATGGTGTGCAGGAACGGGGGATATGTATGAAGACAGATTAGAAGCTGATGGGATCAAGCATTTCGGTTTTGTTCAACCAGGTGATTTGTTGCCAATACTTCGCAGTTGTCAAGTTTATATTTTGCCGAGTCATTTTGAACCGTGGGGAGTAAGTGTACATGAAATGGCAGTGACCGGATTTCCAATGATTCTAAGTTCAGCCATTGGATCCAAGGAAGCGTTTTTGAAGGAAAGGGAAAATGGCTTTGTCTTTAAATCGGGTGACGTAAGTAGCCTTGGTAAGGCTATGAGAGAATTTCTAAAACTTTCACAGGAAGAACGATTTAAAATGTCGGGGGTCAGTCGAAACCTATCGGTGGTTAACTCACCAAAAATCTGGGTATCCAACCTTAAATCGATGATGAACTAATGTGCGGAATAGCTGGAATATATGGTTTGGAGTCGGTAGATCAGCCGATTGAGGTAGTTGAATCGATGGTATCGGCTATGCAGCACCGCGGCCCAGATTCCAGCGGAATCTATCAAGGAGACAATGTAGTGTTGGGGCATGCACGACTTTCTATAATTGATCTTGATGCCAAGGCGAATCAGCCTTTTACTTCTTTAGATGGTAGATACACCATCGTTTTTAACGGTGAGATATACAACTACCAATCTTTGAGGTCACAACTGCCAGAATATGATTTTGTGACGAACTCTGATACTGAGGTATTGCTAGCGGCACTAATCAAATGGGGGATGCCCGCGTTACAGAAAGCCAATGGCATGTTCGCGTTTGCATTATATGATCGTGCAGAGCAAAAGCTATGGCTGGCACGGGATAGAATGGGTATCAAGCCGCTATACGTGCATATTAATCAATCCACTATATCGTTTGCATCAGAGATTCGAAGCTTACTCAAGTCTGGTTTGGTGCCAAGAAAGTTAAACAGGTCTGTTCTACAAGAATATTTGCAATACCAGTGCGTTCACGATCCCGAGACGCTTATAGAAAACGTGCATATGGTCGAAGCTGGTACTTATTATGAGGTATCGGATACGGGTGTCGGGATAGTCGAGTATTGGAAGCCTTGGCAAAATCCACACTTTGATCAAGATCCCATTCGCATCAAGAAGAATGTACGTGATCTTTTGGCCAGTAGTATTGATCGTAGGTTGGTTTCAGATGTACCCATTGGTGCATTCTTATCGGGCGGCATAGATTCGAGTATGCTGGTGGGAATAGCTTCAGAAAGACTTGGTAAGAGGATTGATACGTTTAATGTCTCTTTTAAAGAGGAAGAATTCTCAGAGGCGGCATTTGCCAGAAGGGTAGCCGCTAGGTATAAAACAAATCATCATGAGATTAGTCTCGATACAAAGGAGTTTATGGTTGACTTGCCAGAGGCTGTGAGAAGTATTGACCATCCTTCGGGTGATGGTCCCAATTCTTGGATTGTATCTCGAGAAACAAAAAGACAAGGTATCACGGTAGCATTGTCAGGCCTTGGCGGTGACGAGGTGTTTGGAGGTTACGATGTGTTTAAGCGAATCCCACAAATTGCGGATCAGGCTTGGTCTCTGAGTTTTCCAAAGTTCCTTAGAAGAGTGGTGGGTGGAGTTGCCAAGTATAAATACCCTGGTATCCGTGGCAGAAAACTTGACGAAATCATTACGGCCGATTACTTCGATTTAGAAACACTATATCCCATCTTCAGAAAGGTTCTACTTCGAAGTGAGGTTAAGAGTCTTATTGGTCATGAACTCACAACAAATGGCTAAACTAGATGCAGAGTCCGGACTTGCTGATCCACAAAAACAAGCCGCAGGTGTTCAAGCCGCGGCGGCAGTTGCGGGTGTACAAACACAAGGCGTACTAGGTGATGCAGATATTGCTCGTAACTTGGT
>JALRDM010000241.1 GCA_023262195.1 Salibacteraceae bacterium
ATTGAGTGTGAACTGTACCTCTTGATAGCTGCGGCTTTGGATGTAGAATGAGTTTCCGCGCTTGCCACCGCTCCAACTGACATATTCGGGGTGTGTCATTCGTGTTTCATATTCGAGCACAAATACATTGTTAGCGGATGCTGTGATCAATAGAACCGGATGATCATCTTCGCTTTCTCGATAGAAATTGGGGTGGTTTGTATCGATTGGTGCCATGCTGAAGAAGATGGTATCGGTATCTACACTGTTGGTTTCATAGGTCAATTCGAGGTTAACTTCATCAGATAGATAAAGCGTGAAATCTGAACTAACATTTGATTTAAAACACCGACCAATGAGTTGATTGTTGTGCCAAATCAAAATTCCATCACATCTTCTGCAGTTGTTGCCGCAATTCACTTCACCCGTGCGCTGATTTCCTCGATTGTATTGAAAAATGAAATTGCCTTCCGCGTCTGTGGTGGTTTCGCCTAGTTGAATTGTGCTTTGGTCACCCGTCACTCTATTCCATGCATACAATTCAAATTCGAGAACCTCGTTGGCGGCAACTGAATCTGGGCCAGCCATGAGTATTCCTGAAATGGTGTTAGGGAAAGCCCAATCTGGGTATTCTCTATAGCGACAGGTGCTGCAAATCAGCAAAACCAAGCCGCAACCAATTGCTACATTAGGTTTCATCATCACCAAGTTCTTCTTAGGACGCATTCTTAAACCAAATCGTTGATTGTTTTAGTTTGATAATAATATTCCGTCAACTTATCCTCCCCCAATTTGGTTTGCGCTTCATAAGTAAAGTCAGGTGTGTTTTGACCAAAGCTAGTTGCTCATGTTTCAATTCGGGATCATGGTCAAAAATATAGGTGGCCTCTTCGCGTGATTTTTCGAGGATTTCAGTATCCTTCACCAAGTCGGCAATGTTGAAATCGATGAGACCGCTTTGTTGTGTTCCCATCAAATCACCAGGACCGCGCAGCTTTAAATCGACTTCTGATATTCGGAATCCGTCATTGGTTTCGCACATGGTGCTGATGCGCTTGCGACCTTCGTTGCTGAGTTTGTTGCCCGTCATCAAAATGCAAAAACTCTGTTCAGCACCACGGCCCACGCGGCCTCGCAATTGATGCAATTGTGATAATCCAAATCGCTCTGCACTTTCTATGACCATCACCGAAGCATTTGGTACGTTTACCCCTACCTCAATAACTGTGGTGGCCACCATTATTTGTGTTTTGGCTTCTGCAAAGCGCTTCATTTCAAAGTCCTTGTCCTCGGGTTTCATTTTGCCATGCACAATGCTCACTTGGTATTCAGGTATGGGAAAAGCGCGCACAATACTTTCATAGCCATCCATCAAATCCTTGTAATCAAAGGCCTCACTTTCCTCTATCAACGGGTACACAACATAAACCTGCCGTCCCTTTTTAATTTCTTCCCGCATAAAACCAAACACCTTAAGTCGATTTGAATCGCGCATATGCACGGTTTTTATCGGTTTTCTACCGGGAGGCAATTCATCAATCACACTTACGTCCAAGTCGCCATAAACGGTCATAGCTAGAGTGCGTGGAATTGGTGTAGCGGTCATGACCAATACATGCGGTGGAATCTTGTTTTTTCGCCAGAGCTTGGAGCGTTGGGCAACACCAAACCGGTGTTGTTCATCGATGACCACGAATCCTAAATTGTGAAACTTCACTTTGTCTTCAAGCAACGCATGGGTGCCAATAAGTATATGGATTTGACCATTTTCGAGGTTAGCATGGAGCTTTTTTCGATACGCAGTCTTTGAGCTGCCTGTGAGCAAAGCCACATTGATATGCATCTCGCTGAGGAGATCAAAAATCGACTCGTAATGCTGTTGGGCCAATATCTCAGTAGGAGCCATGATGGCTGCTTGGAATCCATTGTCAATGGCAATTAATGCGCACAGCAGGGCAACCACGGTTTTACCGCTGCCCACATCGCCTTGTAGCAACCGATTCATCTGAATACCACTAGCCGTATCTTTCCTTATTTCTTTGATCACTCTTTTCTGAGCCTCGGTAAGCTGAAAGGGAAGATGGCTTTTATAGAAGGTATTAAAATGATCTCCAACAGCTCCAAATACTTGTCCGGGGATTTCTTTATTGCGTTTAGCCTTGATGTTCATCAAGCGCATTTGCATGTAAAACAGTTCCTCAAATTTTAAGGTCCGTTGCGCAGCGCACAACTCTTCTGAATTCGAAGGAAAGTGGATGGATTTTAACGCTTTTGAGCGTGGCAATAATTCTTGCCGCTTTCGAATATACCCGGGCAGCGATTCATTGATCTGGTTCATTACGTGGGGTAAAAGCGTCTCCATCAACTTTCTAATGGCGCGGCTATCAAGCCTTCGTGCTTTTAACTTTTCAGTAGTGCTATAAACGCCTTCAAGACCTCCCTTGAGTGGCTGGTTGAAGCTTTCAGCCAGTTCTATTTCGGGATGTGTCATTTGGATTTTGCCCTTGTACTCTCCGGGCTTTCCAAATAAGACGTATTCAGTTTCGGTCTTAATGCTTTGTTTGATCCAAGTGAGGCTTCTGAACCACGCCACCTCAAGTTGGCCGCCTTCATCATCTACAAATTGTCCCACCATCCGCACCGCGCGCTTGGCTCCAATGCTGTCGATGCGCTTAAACTTGCCTTTCACCTGAACCATGTTGGCTTCGGGATTGATCTCGCTGATCTTGTAGAATTTGCTCCTATCGATATGTCTGAATGGATAATAGTGTAGCAAATCGCCAAAAGTGCGTACGCCCATTTCAGTGCGCATCAGCTCCGATCGGGCGGGGCCGACACCTTTGAGAAATTCGATGGGAGTATCGAGTGGGTTCACATTACGAATATGCTAATCCATTGCATTTCATCTATGTGTGATTCGCAGTTTCGATAAACAATAAATCACATGCAATGGAATTTGTCATCTATTGTTGCTGAGATTAACAACTTCGCAGCTACACTGTGATAAGTGCATGCTCAAAATTGCTTGGTGCGACATATATGCTCATCCTTTGCCTGAGAATCATAGATTTCCCATGAGCAAGTATGAGCTGCTGCCTCAACAGCTACTGCACGAAGGCACAATAAAAGAGGAAAATTTTTTTGCTCCAATCCCCATTTCCACGGATGCGATTGTCGCGGTTCATGACCAAGAGTATTGGGCAAGACTGGATGCACTCGCCCTTGATAGGCATGAGATCCGGAAGACTGGCTTTCCACTTTCTCGTCAGCTTGTAGATCGGGAGGTGACCATTATGAATGGAACAAAGATGTGTGCGGACTTTGCCTTGAAACATGGAGTCGCCATGAATATTGCTGGTGGCACCCATCATGCGTTCACCAACCGGGGCGAAGGTTTTTGTTTGCTCAATGATATTGCTATTGCAAGTCAGTATTTGCTTGACCATGGGTTGGCCAAACAGATTTTGGTAGTGGACCTGGACGTGCATCAGGGTAATGGCACAGCCGAGATTTTTCAAAACGAGCCACGCGTGTTTACGTTCAGTATGCACGGAGGTAAAAACTATCCGATGCACAAAGAAAAAAGTGATCTAGATATCGAGCTGCCTGATGGTATAAAGGATAGCGAGTACCTCCATCTACTCGAAAGAAATTTGGACAATCTCCTTACACGAGTCCAACCTGATTTT
>JALRDM010000289.1 GCA_023262195.1 Salibacteraceae bacterium
TGTTTGGGGGCGAAGGATTGTTTTTTGGAACACTCCGAGGTCCGGGCAAGGTTTGGATTCAATCGCTACCATTCTCCAGGCTCGCAGATAAAATCATCAGTTCTGCACCAAAAATGGGTGGTAAACGCAAAGGTGAAGGAAGCATCTTGGGTGGCCTTGGAGACATTTTAGACGGAAATTAATATGAAGAAATACTCATTCACATTATTGGCGACTTGTTTCGCTATCATCAGCATGAGCGCTCAAAATGCAGAGGCTTATCGATTATACGCAGCAGATGGGCAGCAAGTAGCATTCTCGGCAGCGACTGAAAAGCTGGCTGAGGCCGATGTGGTATTGTTTGGCGAACAACACAATAATCCTATCGACCATTGGCTTCAACTCGAATTGACCAAAGCATTGCACGAGAAGAAAGCGGTCGTGCTTGGAGCTGAAATGTTTGAATCTGACGTGCAAGTGGTTTTGAACGAGTACTTATCGGGAAAGATCAAAGAATCGCACTTGGAGAATGAGGCGAAAATCTGGCCCAATTACAAAACGGATTATGCACCATTGGTTAAATATGCCAAAGAAAATCAACTTCCCTTCATCGCCACGAACACTCCGCGCAGATACGCCTCTTTGGTTTCAAGGAATGGCATCGAAGCACTTTCTGAACTCTCCAAAGAAGCTCACGGATTTTTACCCAAATTGCCGTATGAAGTTACCCCTGATGACAAAGGATATGCGCTCATGCGCGATATGATGGGTGGAGGGCACGGCATGGGAATGAATATGGATTACCTCATCGCTGCACAAGCGTTGAAAGATTATACCATGGCTCATTTTATAGCCGAAAACCTGCCAAAAGATGGATTATTCCTTCATTTCAATGGCACATTCCACTCGGACTATCGCAGTGGTATTTATGGTTACCTCATGGATGAGAACAACAAGCTCAAAGTGATGACCATTTCATCGGTAGAGGCCACAGAATCCATGGATTGGGATGAGTCTTGGGCTGATCTAGGTGACTTCATTTTGGTGAAGCCATCAACCATGACTAAAACACACTAAACACCTATTTCAATGGAGTTGATATCGCAGCGTTTATGCATGGAAAAAGACCTAGGGATTCACGGTAATCTTTTTGGTGGAATCATGCTCTCATGGCTCGATGAGGCCGCGGCCACCATGGCTTATGAGGTATGTCGGTCACCAAACATGGTAACGCTAAAAATTGACGAGGTTCTTTTTGGAAAGCCAGTAAAAATTGGCTTTCACCTAAAAATTTATGGAGAAGTAATCCGCATCGGTAATTCCTCCATAACACTAAAAGTGGTGGCCAAAAAGCACAACGTATATAGCGGTGAGGAAACCACCGTTTGCTCTACCAATTTCACCTTTGTAAAGATTGATGAGCAAGGTGGCGCAATTCCCATTTCTGATTCCATCAAAAAAGAATACACGCATCTGTCGGATTGATAACTGAGCATCAAATACCGGTAACCAAGTCTGCCCGCTACTTTGTATTAAAACCTGAGACTAAACCTTTAGCACTGGTGTATGCTTTGCACGGCTACAAGCAGTTAGGTCCGTATTTCATTAAGCAATTTCAGGCCTTGGCCAATCAAGGTGCGGTGGTGGTTGCGCCCGAAGGTTTATATCGATTCTATATCAACGGATACTCGGGTAGGGTAGGTGCCAGTTGGATGACCAAAGAAGACCGTGAAACCGACATTAAAGATTATCTGAATTATCTGAACGCATTTCATCAAGAAATTCAAAAAGAATACCGTGACCTCCCGCTTCATTTATTAGGATTTAGTCAGGGTGGTGCCACAGCTTGCTATTGGATTGGCGTAAGCGATATCGATTTTAAATCGTTGATTCTATATGCCTCTGTATTTCCAGACGATTTTGACTTTGAAGTGAACGGGGAACGATTGACTAAAATGAAACGCATTATTGCCTTTGGCGATAAGGATCAATTTGCCCCTGAGGAGACCATTGAAGAGAAATTAAACTGGTTAAAGCAAAAAAAAGTGGAGCCAGAGCTGCTCCGATTCGCGGGTGGACATGAAATTATTGATGCTGTACTCCTTGATATTTGGGCGAAAGCGAATAATTAATTTTTTTTAAGATATGTGTTGCAACATATAAGTGGATTAAGCGTCTTACATCCTAGTTCCTTGCTACACAACTAATAGGTTAGGTTTAGTTAGTTAATAGGGTTTGAGGAGTGAATGATACCAAAAGTTCGCTCCTCTTTTTTTTGTCAAAATCGAGCGATGCAGCCGAAAGCATAACTCATTAATTAGCGCGATCGTAAGCAGTTTTAATCCAATTCATAAACTCATTGTCAATTTGATCAATATCGTGAATCCAGATCTCCATTCATTTTACATTAGCACCAACTTGTTTTATCCGTACAGAAGGTAACGAATAACCGATCATAGGTCCTAAAATCGGTACGTTTCGTGTGTTGTTATAGGATTGTGTTATGGGGTTAATTTAGCCAACCCAAACGCAAAAGCAATAGCAAGAAATGGGGTAGAGAGGCTATTTTACATTCAAGGCCAGCAATCGCTCGCCATCCAAGTAAGCTTCTAGTCGGTCATTGCGCTCAACCTTGGATACGCCCGCTGGGGTGCCGGTAAAGAGCAGGTCGCCAATTTTTAGTGTAAAGTATTTGGAAACTTCGGCAATGAGTCGGTCAACAGAGAAGAGCATGTAGTTGGTGTTGCCCTGTTGCACGGTTTCGCCATTTTTCTTCAGTTCCAAGTTCAGGTTTTGGATGTCGCGGCCGCCCAAATCAACCCACTCGCCCAGCGGGGCGCTGTGGTCAAACGCTTTGGCCTTTTCCCAAGGGAGTCCTTTCTCCTTGCATTTGGCTTGGATATCGCGCGCGGTGAAATCAATGCCCACGGTAACTTGGTCATAGTATCGGTGTGCAAATTTTTCCTCTATGGATTTGCCGATCTTATTGATGCGCACCACCAACTCCAGCTCGTGGTGTACTTCATCGCTGAAATCGGGCAAGAAAAAGGGGTTACGCTTCGGCAATAGGGCCGTATCCGGTTTCATGAAAATGACCGGCTCTGTAGGAACCTCGTTTTTCAATTCTTTCGCATGATCCGCGTAGTTTCTTCCGATACAAATTAGCTTCATAGATAAGGTTCAATTTTCAAATCCTAAATACTAGTCCCTAGTCCTTAACTACTAACTCTGCCCTTTCACCCGATCCATCACATCGCTAAACACCTTCTTCGTTGACCTCGGAAAGTCGCCATTCATTAGCCAACCGTAATAGCCAGGCTCCTTGGTAAATACATCTTCCAATGGTGTGCCTTTATGCTTTCCAAAGTTGATGCACTCTTGCTTTTCTTCGTTATAAACCACACGTCCCATAATGTCTGCCGTGTTCTGAAATTTGGAGAAGTCGCTTAAAAAGTCCACATCGTTTTCCAGCTCATCATACTTGGCTAGTTGTGCTTCCAGCACCTCATAGGTTGCTTCGATATCGGCCGCTGCGCTGTGGGCATTTTCAATTTCTTTTCCGCAGTAAAACTTGAAGGCGGCTTTAAGCGTGCGCTGTTCCATTTTATGAAACACGTTTTGTACATCCACCATTTTGCGCTCCTGAAAATCAAACTCTATACCCACGCGAAAAAACTCTTCCACCAGCATGGGAATGTCAAACTTGTTGCTGTTGTAACCCGCCAAGTCGCAGTCAAACAAAAACTTGAATAGGGAAGGAGCGAGGTCTTTAAAGGTGGGTTCGGTGGCTACGTCTTCGTTGGATATTTCGTGAATGGAGGTAGATTCGGCACTAATGGGCATTTCGGGGTTTACCCGATGTTCGCGCATGGTGCGGCTGCCATCGGGGTTTACTTTGAGAATGGCAATTTCTACGATACGGTCAGAGCCAACACTGAGGCCGGTGGTTTCTAAATCGATAAAGGCAAGAGGGCGATGGAGGTTTAGATTCATGCCACGAATGTAGGTTTTGAATCAGCATAGTATGGCTTGAGTTGATGGATCTGTTGTCATTTCGAGTCACCACGCCTTGGCGTGGGACGATCGAGGAATAGACAACTACATTCGCAATCTGGCCTCATACGATGAAGCGATTGAAAACCATACTTTCTGTCATTTTAGTCAGCCTCGCAGTAATTACCTGTGCGGCTATCGCACTGGCGTTTACCAGCCTTCCATTCTGGGCGCACTACAACCTATCCATCACCGAGTCTACCATCACCGATGAACCCCAGCAGCTCATCATCTTAAGCGGTGGCGGCATGCCTAGTGGTGATGGATTGATGAAGGCTTACTATGCCGCCAAACTGATGGAAGAATTTCCTGAAATGTCCATCACCATCGCCATGCCCAACGATACGCTGGATTCCGCAGGCATAAAGAATTTTCAGATCTACGCCTTTGCGCTGGCGTCCTTTGGTATCGATACCACCAACCTCCGTTGGTTGCAAGAAGGACACAACACGCGAACGCAAGCGCTGGCTGCGGCCTCCACAAAATCAAAACCTACCATCATCCTCACCGAGCCGGTGCATACGCATCGCGCGGTGCTCGCATTTCGTAAAGTTGGATTCACCCAAATCCGTGGCATGGCTACCCACGAAACTTCGTTGGGAGCGCTTGAACTTTCCTCCAAAACAGCGGAAGAGTATCAAGTCGAGAACCTCGATTTTCGATACAACGTGTGGAATTACCTGAAATATGAAATCACCGTATTGCGTGAATACACTGCCATCGCCTATTATTGGATGCGTGGATGGGTTTAGAATATTTCGACCGTAATTTGCGTTCCTGATTTATGGGTTTTCAATTCCATCACATTGTTCGCTTCATCATTGCCTTCGCTTTCACGCTTGGTGGAATGGTGTCTGCAAATGCACAGGAATGGTTGGGTACGGCCTTCGATAATTATACTCCATCAAACGCCATGCTGATCAATCCTTCTGCCATTGTGGATCAAAAGCCCTGGCTCGATATTCATTTAATTGGCGTTGGTGCTCACGGCACAAATAATTTGGCTTATTTGGCCAATTCACGGGTGTTGAGTTTTCAAAGTTATGGCACGCCTGGAGTAAATTTAGACCAGCGCAATGGTTGGGCTCAACTCAACGCACAAGCCATGGGGCCATCGGCAAGTATTTCGCTGGGCAAGCATGCGTTTGGATTCCATACGCGTGTTCGGGCGGCAGGTAATTTGCATCGGTTACCAGCCGAGTATATGCAAATTCTGCTCGAAGGTAACCCGGTGGACTCGGGAGTGTTTCAAGTAAATAATATGCGTGCCAAAACCTTGACTTGGGGCGAAGTCGGCCTGACCTATGGAATGATTTTATATCAGTTTGATAAGCACTTTCTAACGGGTGGAATTACGGTTAATCGATTGATTGGACTGCAGGCAGCGAGTTTGTTTATAGATGAGGGTACCATGTTGGTAGAGAATAGTCGAGGGGAATTGCTAAGCGGAAATGGAAAGTATGCTTATGCTCAACCTGCATTCACCATGGGTGGCGGCTGGAGCACCAGCCTTGGAATTACCTATAAGCGTATGATTGATGACGTAACAAGTTACGTGCCACATGGCAGAAATGTCGATTGCCATACCCTTCCTTACAAATGGAAACTAAGCGGTAGCGTAACTGATTTGGGTGGAGTTCGTGTAAAACGCGGAGGTCTTTATAATCGTTTTGACGACTCAGAAAATCCTGACACTTACCTCAATAGTGTTGCGTCTGGTGTTGATCCAAATTCGGTACCCCGCGATGGCGATCGCTACACAGCATGGTTACCGGTTGGTTTCAACGGGCAATTTGATTACAACTTTGAGAATGGGTTATTCCTCAATGCGTTTGTCATGCAGCGTTTGAGCTTTCCGTCATCCTATGGCCCCGACCGATCCAACCTTATTGCGGTAAGCCCTCGATATGAACGAAAATGGCTTATGGTAACCATGCCATTTTCACTTGAAAACTATCGTGACCCACACCTAGGATTGGCTGTAAGGCTTTGGATCTTAACAGTCGGAACAGAGCATATTTTGCCCTACTTGTTTAGATCGGATGTCTATACTGCTGATGCATATGTCAATCTAAGGTTGAGGCTATACAAGGCTCCCGGTTGCAGAACCAAGCCCAGAAAAGGCATTGATGAATTTAAATTCGGTGATCTGTTTAAGCGAGGAGAAAAAGACCCAGCCGCTTGTCCTGATTGGTAAGATTAACGGCTAGAAAGACTCAATCATTTGAGTCATGTGCTCGCGCCAGAAATTCCCCATGATGTCAGCATCGGAAGAAGATTCCAGCTCGGCATGCTTGATCACCACTTGTGTTTTTGTTTTACCCTTCTCTCTGAAGTTGACCCCAATATTAGAGTTATCAGAAAGCCACTTGCATTCGAGCCGCTTGCGATTAACGTGGTTTTGTAACTGCGCGCGCTGCTCATTTTCAAGCCACTCCACCGTGCGATTAAATACTTCAGCAACCGGGTAGTTGAAGGTTTTTGACACTTCCACTTTGTAGAGGTCTGCTTTTGTTGGAGGATCGCATTTGCCGATATGTTGACAAAAGTTTAAGGCCACAGCCTTAGCACAATCTTCATCTAAATGATAATTGTCTACAAGCCTTTGGGCCATTTCTTCTAAGGAATATTTCTCGAAGCTTTTGCTTGTGAGTTCGCTATGCCATTGATTCCAGAGCCTTCCTGATTCTTTCAAAATTTCTTGATCCGAATAAAAGGCAGTTTTGAGTGGGGCTGTTTTTTTCATGAGAAACTCTTTAGTGTTTTGGTCCACAATTCATTTCCGTCCGAATCAAAAATAGAAATCTTCATTTGTCTTTCCTTCCTTGGACCAAAAAACTCGAGGATTCCAAAATTTTGTTCACCAATGGCGGTGCCTTCCACGCGTAGGTTATTGGTCTCATCTAAGGGAGAGTAACTCTTGCTAGTAAGTGGACTCACCGTAAGGTCGTACATTTCGATACCATTGTCGGCCTTATACATACTGAGTTCTGTGCTGTGTCTATCACCAGTGAGAAAAATCACACCCTCAATCTTTTCTTCGATGATTCTGCGCATGAGGTATTTCCGTTCTTCTGCATACACTGCGTGATTTTCAAACCGCTTGGCCGTGTTTAATACTTGTCCGCCCACGGCTACCATCTTGAATGGTGCACGGCTATATTTTAGGTTATCAATCAACCATTCAATCTGTTCTTTGCCTAAAATTTGAGTTTCCCTTTCAGCCAGTTCATCCGGAGTACGGTGCGTTCGATTATCTAGTAAAAAGAAATCAATATCGTTGAATTGAAATGCGCTGGTAATGCCATCAAAATCTGCAGTGCCCGTGGTGGGGTTTCCCCAAAACAGATCAAAGGCTTCTATGGCGATGTCTTTGTGAATCCAGCTGCCATTCGCGTCATTTGGCCCAAAATCGTGGTCATCCCAAATGGCATAGTGCTGCCCAGTTTGAAGCAAGCGTTGCATTTCGGACGTTTGTCTGGTGTGGGAGTATCGGTGCAGGTATCCGCTGCGCGATGACCAATCGGGTTCGCGCAGGTAGATGTTGTCGCCCAGCCAAAGCATCATGTCTGGCGACTTATCCGCAATGGAGTTGAAAATGTGATAACCGCGTCCATAGGGTTCTCCTGGCCGATCATACTTCGCTTCGTTGATGTAGGTGCAGCTACCCAGTGCCACCTTAAACTTTGGGGGATCCGTTCGGTATTGCCATAAGGGTTGAGTTTTAAATCGATGCCCTTCCGAAACTGAATTCTCAGCTCCTTGAATATCGATGTTGTAATCATACTCAGTGCCGGGTTCTAAGTTTTCAATTTCAAACTCTACCGTAAATGCGTTTTCACTCAGCGCATCAGTTGGCTGGCTAAAGGAAGAGATTTGTTCGTGCAGCAGATTTACCTGTGCCGGTTGGTCGAGTTGCATCCATATGGTGGCCGTGGTCATGGTAGTATGGCATACCATCGGACCTGACACTATCTTTTGAGCTTGTATGCCTGCGAATGGTAATAATGCCAGCAAGGCTAGGTTAACGTACTTTTTCATAGTGCTCAATGTTAGTACATCGTTTCTTAAATAAAGAATAAAAGATGGTTAAGCGAGGTGGTGCAACGCTTTTCACATATAGATTTGTTAATCTAATTATTTGATAATGAAAGAATTTATTCTGCTCTTCAGAGGCGGAAAGACTTCAGAGGCAAGCAATGTAGATTTAATCGAGCATGAAGATGCTTGGGATGCATGGATGGAGCATTTGGAAAATGAGGGTATGCTCATCGATGGCCTACCCATGCGTGATACAGGTTTACTCCTCAGTAAGAAGTCAATGCAAGAAACAGACCTCAGCATCAACAACGGAATTAGCGGTTATTTAATTATTCAATGCGAGGATATAGACACAGCCACTGAAATTGCTCAGGAGTGTCCCATTTTTGATTTTGACGGTCAAGTAGAGCTGCGCGAGCTGATTAACGAGCGAGGGTAGTAAGAAACATTCGTTTCGTTCGTCTGTTCCTGTATTATGTATAAAGCAGTTATAAGATTAATGTGCTTGTTGCCCATGTATGCCGTAACGTCATGCTCAGGCAACAACACAAATGTTTCAAACAACGAAATCATCAGCGATATGAGCAATGCAGAGGTAGAGAAGTTTAGTGTCGAAGGAAAAACGGATACGGCCACCTTTGGTGCGGGCTGTTTTTGGTGTGTAGAGGCAATATTCCAAGAGTTGAAAGGCGTGCATAGCGTAAAATCTGGCTATGCCGGTGGTTTTGTAAAAAATCCGAGTTACAAAGAAGTATGTACGGGTAGAACTGGTCATGCAGAGGTGGCGCAAATCGTTTATGATCCCAGTGTGATCAGTTTTGAAGAATTATTGGAAGTGTTCTGGAAAACACACGACCCTACTAAGGTCAACAGACAGGGAGCCGATGTGGGCACACAATATCGATCTGCAGTGTTTTTTCATAATGAGGAACAAAAAGAGAAGGCTGCATTTTACATGAAGAAGTTAGACGAGTCTGGTGTTTTCCAAAACCCCATTGTTACGACTATTGAGCCTTATGAGAACTACTACGAGGCGGAAGACTATCATCAAGACTATTACAACAATAATAGATCCCAAGGCTATTGCCGTATGGTGATTCAGCCAAAAGTTGAAAAGTTTAGAAAGGCGTTTTCAGAGAAGT
>JALRDM010000327.1 GCA_023262195.1 Salibacteraceae bacterium
ATAAACAAGTCGACCGAGACATTCCAAGAGTTGGCCCGCTCCGATTTAGGAAACCCAATATTACTCAAGTCTTTCAAGCATAAATGCAGGTTTCCGTTGGATGTGGCATTTGAAATAGTATTGGGATCCTTGGTAGGATAAAGGATGATCAGCACGACTTTGATATTTGATTGTTTAAAATCATCTACAAACTGATCAATCAGTTTTTGTTGCTGTTGGTACTGATGCAGACCTGTGAAAATCGCGGCTGTTTTGATCTCTTTAAAAGGAATAGAGCTGCTCGCAAACTTCATACGGTTCGTTTTGATCCGTATCAAGATGTCTTTGATTTTACTTCGTTTGGATAGGGGAGCGTTCATGATTCAATCAAGGCTATAAAATCATCTTCTGACAACAAAGGAATGCCTAATTTTTCAGCTTTCGACAATTTTGAAGGACCAATTCCGTCTCCTGCCAATAAATAAGATGTTTTTGAGGTAACTCCAGATCCATTTTTACCACCATGTGCTTCAACAAGAGCCTTGAGCTGATCACGGCTGTGTTTTTCAAAAACACCAGAAATCACAATGGTAAGACCAACCAATTGTTGCCCTAAAGAGACAGAGGCCTCTGATTCAAAATTCAAACCGAAACTCTTTAATCGATCAATCAACAGTGTGTTAAACTCATCTGAGAAGTAAAGGTGTATACTCTGCGCTATTCGTTCACCAATTTCATCCACATCAACGAGCTCTTCTAGATTCGCTTTCGACAGGCTCTCGATGGAGTTAAACGCTTTGCAAAGTTTCTTGGCTACAGTTTCGCCCACATAACGGATACCCAAGGCAAACAATACCCGCTCAAAAGGTTGACTTTTACTTTCTTGAATACCGTTTAGTATGTTCTGAATACTCTTTTCTCCCATGCGATCTATGGTCCTCAAGTCCTCTGCAGTTAGGTCATAAAAATCAGCCACTGATTGCACCAAACCCGATTTGTATAAGGTCTCGCACAATTCGGAGCCAATGGAATCGATATCCATTGCCTTACGAGCACTAAAATGTTCTAACTTTCCAATGATCTGAGGTGGGCAGCTGTCAGTATTGGGGCAATAATGCTGTGCTTCTCCTTCCTTACGGATTAATGGAGTATCACATTCAGGACAATGAGTAATGAAGGACTCTATGGGTATTTCGCTACTTCTTTCTTCTAGTACAACACCGGTAATTTTAGGAATGATTTCACCACCTTTCTCCACGTTAACCATATCACCTACCCGAATGTCAAGACGTTTCATTTCATTGGAGTTGTGCAAGCTTGCACGTTTTACCGTGGTTCCAAGCAAAGGAACAGGCTCTAATTCGGCAACAGGGGTAATGGCACCGGTCCTTCCTACCTGATAGGTTATACCCAATAACTTTGTTTTAGCCGCCTCAGTGGCGAATTTGTAAGCAATGGCCCAACGGGGAACTTTTGCGGTAAAACCAAGTTCAGACTGGTAGGCCTTGGAATTTACTTTAATGACTACACCGTCAGTATCAAATCCAAGTGTTTTTCTTTTCTCTTCCCACTCTGATAGGTAAGCAAACACCTCGTCAATTCCATTACATAATGTAG
>JALRDM010000419.1 GCA_023262195.1 Salibacteraceae bacterium
GCACCAGTTGGCTTGTCATTGATGTAGAAATTACCCGCACTATCCTGTAAACGCTTACATGCCGCATCTATCGCATACCTATCCGTAGCGAAAATGCTTCCTGTTAGTGCATATGGTGATGTATCATTTAAGATGTCCATCGTTTCCTCAAAGTGTTCATCATCATAAACATAGATGGTGATTACCGGTCCAAAAATCTCCTCACACATGGTCTTAAACTTAGCATTGGTGGTTACAATAACCGTTGGCTCAATGAAGTAACCTTCACTGTCTCCATAGTTTCCTCCAACAATTATTTCAGCATCCTGAGCTTGTTTTGCATGATCGATATAGTTTGTGATCTTATCATAAGCACGCTTGTCTATCACTGCGTTGATGAAGTTTGATGGATCCTCTGGTGACCCCATTTTAAATGATTTCACGTCCTCAACAATTTGATGTTTGACCTCTGGCCACATACCCGCTGGAATGTACGCTCTTGATGCGGCAGAACATTTCTGTCCTTGAAACTCGAATGCACCTCTAGAAATAGCTGTCGCTACTTCTGCTGGAACGGCACTCTTGTGCACCATAATGAAATCCTTACCACCTGTTTCGCCCACCACTCTAGGGTATGATCGGTAACTTGTGATATTGTTTCCTATTTCTTTCCATAGATGTTGAAATACTCCTGTAGACCCAGTAAAGTGTAGTCCTGCGAAATCTTTATGCTTAAATACAACATCGCCAGCAACTGGCCCATCTACCGAGATTAGGTTAATAACTCCATCTGGTAAACCAGCTGCTTTGAAAAGCTCCATGATTACCTGTGCCGAATACATCTGAGTTTCAGCTGGCTTCCAGACGCACGTATTGCCCATCATTGCGGCAGATGCAGGTAAGTTAGCGGCTATAGATGTGAAGTTGAATGGAGAAATAGCAAAAACAAAACCCTCTAACGGTCTGTATTCCATACGATTCCAAATGCCAGGCTGGGAATCGGGCTGATTGCCATACATCTCTTGCATGAGATAAACATTAAAGCGGAAAAAGTCTATCATTTCACATGCCGCATCGATTTCAGCCTGCATTACATTTTTTGACTGCGCCAGCATTGTGGCCGCATTCATTTTATCTCTAAATGGACCTGCGAGTAGCTCAGCGGCTTTTAAAAAGATGCTCGCTCTATGCTCCCATGGCATAGCTGCCCAGGCAGATTTGGCTTCGAGCGCTGCATCAATCGCTTCGTGCACATGCGAAGCATCTCCTTGATTGAAATGGCCCAATACTTTTGCGTACTCATGAGGCGGACACATTGGTTTTTTATCTCCTGTCCTCACTTCACGGCTACCGATGTACATGGGCATGTCAATAGGCTCTTGATTATACATCAAATGATATGTATCAAGCAAAGACTTCAACTCATCGCTGTCTGGCGCATAGCTTCTTACAGGTTCATTATCTGGATAGGGTATTTGGTATAATCCTTTAGGCATGATTTTAATTTTTTAATTGATTAATTCGTTTTATTTCTTGAAGTTCTCTGCCACAATAAGCTCTTTAGTTCCGTGTGTCCAAGAGTAAAAACCTTCTCCTGATTTAACGCCTAATTTTCCAGCAGTGACCATGTTTACGAGTAGTGGGCATGGAGCGTATTTTCCGTTACCAAAGCCATCGTAAAGCACATTCATAATAGACAGGCATACGTCTAGACCAATAAAGTCTGCGAGCTGTAAAGGCCCCATTGGATGTGCCATACCTAATTTCATAACAGTATCAATCTCTTCGACTCCAGCTACACTCTCGTGCAAGGTAATTATCGCCTCGTTGATCATAGGCATTAAAATTCTATTAGCCACAAAACCCGGATAATCATTAACCTCTACGGGTACTTTTTTTAGGCTTTTGCTAACCTCCATGATTGTTTGAGTTACATCATCACTGGTAGCATAACCACGAATAATTTCTACCAATTTCATTACTGGAACAGGATTCATAAAGTGCATGCCAATGACCTTATCTGGCCGAGAGGTAACGGATGCTATTTTGGTAATGGATATGGATGAGGTGTTGGTAGAAAGTATGCAACCTTCTGGAGCGTTTTCATCAATTTGTCGAAATATCTTGAGCTTAAGATCAATGTTTTCCGTAGCAGCTTCAACCACTAAATCGCTGTTTGACACACCTTTTTCTAAGTCGGTGATGGTGTTGATTCTACCAAGGATTTGAATTTTGTCTTCGTCTGTAATTATTTCTTTAGATACTTGTCTGTCAAGGTTTTTTGATATCTTACTTATACCTTTTTCTAAGGCTTTATCTGAAATGTCAATCAAGTTGACATTGTAACCAAATTGTGCAAATACATGCGCGATTCCATTTCCCATGGTTCCCGCTCCAATCACCGCAATATTCTTCATATTCTTTCTCGTTGTTATGATTTTTTGGACGGCAAAATTAGCAGTATAAAGGGGGGAGACAATTTATAGTGTATACCGATTGGTAATTTACAATTGATGAAATATTATTTTAAGATAAGTGGCTTTCGAAGCTATTTTACACACATAATCGTTCGATTCACAACATTTATTTGTAGTGTGTCTTAAAGATTGATAGACTTGGTATTGTTGGATGAATGGAAAGATCTAACAAAGCGTTTAACTAAATACACAAGCACCATGCGGATAATTAAATACATACCACTTCTCCTGGCAGTCTCAATTACCCTCACTCTATGCTTAGGTATGAAATCGGATAAACACAAGAGTCAGGTGCTCACGATGAAACAATATCAATCTTGATCAATGAGTATTATTCTGAATCTGATTGTGGGCAATCATCGTTAATGTACATCGACTCTGGTCATATTAGAAATATA
This sequence comes from Salibacteraceae bacterium, assembly GCA_023262195.1. Classification (GTDB taxonomy): domain Bacteria; phylum Bacteroidota; class Bacteroidia; order Flavobacteriales_G; family Salibacteraceae; genus SHAN690. Next base: position 2,855 of record JALRDM010000419.1, read on the forward strand.
ACCGAACTAAACAATCTTCCCAGCGATAACCGATATTCGGTTATGGAAATGAACAACAAGATATTAATTAGCCGTAAATTAATGTTCAATTAAATTTAAATAAAAATGAGTAATAAGTCTTATAAAATTGTTTCTTCTGATTCTACAGAATCTCTAGAGAGTAAAATAAGCGAACATTTAAATGGTGGTTTTCATCCAATTGGTGGGCTAACCATTAACAATGGGGTTTTTTACCAGGCATTATTTCATGAAGAAAATACTGAACTGGATAAAATTGTAGAATTGGCTAAGTCTGGTTCAAAATTAGAAGCTGTAAAAATGTATAAGGACCTAATGAGTGTGGATCTCAAAACAGCTAAGGACTGGGTGGATGCTCTTTAATGTTTTTCTTTTTTTTATACAGTTCACTTAAATTGGAGGCAGCAAGTATTATTCCACCTCCATTTAATATAAATGCTATTATAGAAACATTGGGGTATTCATTCTACA
>JALRDM010000001.1 GCA_023262195.1 Salibacteraceae bacterium
CTATTTTCCTAGATAAATCTGGCATGGGTGCATTCTCTAATGGTCTTCCAGGATCTGTAGTAGTTGAACCAACAGTTGGTGCTAATGCGGGAGATTTCGCATGGACGTTGACTGCGAAGAATGGTAATCACGATGATTTCAACTGACATGGTTGTACCCTCCTACGGTACTTTGTTCCATTTGATCGGTCGGCGACCGCCAAACCGCCGGGATCAGGCGCGCGCCTTTGCAGCTTTGGTCTAGCCCTCATTTGGCATAAATCTATCACCCACGTAACATCTTTCGGTCCATCATTGATGATGGTTATACTATCTTCTATTCCAGATTTACTGCCAATTACAAGATTGACGAGTATCGTGTGTGTTTCCCGATATGTTTCAATGGCTTCGTAAATCTTTCTTTTATGATCTACAATACCTCCATCGGTATCTCTAGCCGGAAAGAGCATGTGATCAACTTTGATTCCACAACCAATTTCCCCACCCTTTTCTACGTTATCCAATACCTGAGTTTTTTCGGCATGGTAGTGCGCAGTATTGGCCAAAATAGAGCCCGTACCCAATTCTTCGGGTCGAGTGATTAAGCTCATTATGGGTTTGTTGGGCTCAATGATCTTTGAGAAAAGTATTGGGTAATAGCACAAGTCACTTCCTGAAGGCGCAAAGAAAATATTGAAGTCGGATGTGTTTGAGTTCTGCAGCAATGCTTTCATTCGAAAACGCTGCTTCACACGGATGTCTTCGACAGATGCCTCTTCTGACGTGATCATCTTAAATGCGGCCTTAACTCTGGCCTTCACATCCGTGCCTAGTGGTGAGCAAGTGCATGATGCTCTGGTCAACAGTCCTTCAGCATTTAAAGGATCAAGAAAGTACTTATTAAGTCCATTATCCTTGAGCTCTATGCGTTCATCACCTCCAGATGTTATGGCTTTTTCAAATTCCGACATTCGCCTAATTTTTTGCAAATAAACTGACCATTGTGGAAGTAGGTGTATTGAATTAAAAGTTATTCCAAGAGACACTAAAAATGGCGGATTGGTATCTTAAAGGTTTAACAGGCAATTCCCTTGCAATTAATTGGCATCTTCGATCTGAAATTCACAAATTAAATGTGTGGGATAGCCGGACATATTGATTTTGCACAATCTGCTGAACAAGGACAGATAGTGCTTGCAGAGATGTTGCAATCTATTGAGCACCGCGGCCCAGATGCACGAGGTCAGTTCGAAGTAAGTCCCAGTGTATTCCTTGGTCACAATCGGCTTAGTATCATCGATTTGTCAGATGATTCGAATCAACCGATGATACGTGGAGACTTAGCTTTGGTTTTTAATGGAGAGATATACAACTACCTCGAAATTCGTGAGGAGCTTATAGGGCAGGGTGTTCAGTTCAAGACTGAATCTGACACCGAGGTAATCATTGAGTCGTACAAAAAATGGGGGCGTGATTGTGTGAATCGCTTTGTTGGAATGTGGGCATTTGCCATTTGGGATGATGCAAAGCGGGAGCTTTTTTGCAGTCGCGACCGTTTCGGAATTAAACCATTTTACTACATCCATAAAGATGGTGCGTTCTATTTCGCATCCGAGATGAAGGCGCTGAAAAAGAGTAGGTTGTTTCAAAATCGGTACAATGAAAGAGTAGTGCTTAAGGCCTTACATCTAGGGCCTTTTGGTGCAGATTCAGAGACACATTTTGAAGACATCAAATCCTTGGTTAGTGCTCATAACGCAATATTTAAGGATGGACAGCTAACCACATCTAGATATTGGGATATCGATTTTTCCAATCAATGCACATTGAAGTCTCAAGCCGATCGAATTGAGAAATTCAAGGAACTTTTTATCGATAGCATTAATCTCCATATGCGCAGCGATGTTGAAGTTGGTGGTTGTTTGAGTGGAGGTCTCGATAGCGGAGCCATTGCCTCAGTGGTAGGTCAAAAGTACCCCGATGTAAACTTCAGAACCTTCAACATTTTCTATGAAGGTAGCGGAGCAAGTGATGTGGACGAGCGTCCGTGGGTAAATCAAATCACAGATAAATACCCTACGCTTAAGCCACACTTCCTTTCTCCAACCGATGAGGATCTTATAAATGCTTTCGATCGATTTGCATATCACCAAGATGTGCCTGTTTCGGGTTCATCCCCACTTTCGGGATACTTCGTGATGAGGTTGGCGGCAGAGCATGGAATTAAAGTATTGCTGAATGGCCAAGGTTCGGATGAGTATCTCGCAGGATATATGCATGCATTCTATCGCCTGATTGGCAACAGTTTATCTCGATTCAATATTCCTGAGAGCATATCTAGAATGGCTCATCATTCGAAGGATCAAGGTTTGGGCGCTAAGGACAAAGTGGCGTTGTTGGCTCGAAGCTTATACTCGTCAATCACGGATGAACAGGGTATGGCCGTTGGGCAATTGAAGAGGAAGTTTGCCTATCTCTCTTCATCCATAGCACCCGATAGCTTGGTTAACTATCCTAGCTTAGGACAAAGCAGGTTCACAGAATACTTATACCACGCGACATTTAGTTCAACACTGCCCACACTGCTGCACTACGAAGATCGAAATTCCATGGCGTTTTCGATTGAGTCTCGGGTTCCATTTTTGGATCACAGGTTGGTAGAATACGCCTTCTCATTGCCAGATCAGGATAAGATTTATCAAGGAAAAACGAAGTATGTTCTTAGAGAATCTATGCGCGACTTTTTGCCCTCTGCCATTAAGAACCGAAAGGACAAAAAAGGGTTTGTCACACCTGGAGAAGTGAAGTGGTTGAGAGGGCCCTTGAAGCACCTTACAGAAATTAATCCTGATGGCTTACCCATGTTGGATCCAAATAAAACGAGCAAGGTTTTGAATGCTTATAATGCTGGAGATAACAGCAACGCAAAACTGGTTTGGCGGTTAGCTACGCTAAACCATTGGATGAAAAACAACGGTTTTATTTAAGTTGATATGCGTTTTCATCATCCGGAAACGCTTGCTGTCCAGTTCCATGCGAAGCGACATATTCTAGTCGTTGCTTTATGTATGGATGATTCCTGAAACCATCGAGCTCATTGCGATCATCTTCGCTAAGTGTTGGGTTTGTTTTTTCATACCCCCACTTACTCATTCGCTCGCCTAACAGGCCTTCGGTAAAGGCAATATCGGCTTTGGATAGCTTATTTTTCCACAAATCGAGGCTTGCACTATCGATGGTTTTTTTGGCATCGTGAAAAGAAGAATTCGCTTCATAAGGTGCATTGGCTTGCCCAGTCATATCGAGCATTTTTTCATGAAAGGTAACCTGCAAGTGGTCGCATATATTGCGAATTACTTTCTCAGGGTTTAAGATCAAGTCTTCGTATTTCAGTAATAGTATCCTTGGGTCAGACTTAATCTCATCTCGAGCCACAAAATCAAACATGGCCATAGCTGCGAAATTGGAATCTAGATATCGCGGTGTCGGTTGGAAAGTAAAGTGCTTGAAGGATGCCAACACCGCACGTGGATCCCGAATAATGTGAATGCATCTGCCGTTGAGAAACATGTCCAAGAAAGGCAGCATTCCTTCCCATTGAACGTTTGTTTTTTCACCCCAACGTTCGTTTTGCGATGTTTCAAGAAACACGCGCATCAATGCATCGTAAACCACAGCATTTGTAATGTTGGTCGACTTTTCCACTTCTTGAATCATCTCAAGTTCCTGGGCTTCCAATTGCCATTTCTTGCGGAGCCTTTCACAGGTATCTTTTATTAATTCACCATATCGCTCGGATATGGGCTCATACTTGCCATAGGATCTGAGGTAATGAATTGTGCCATAGGTGATTTTGAGATCAGGATTTTGATCTAGGATATTTGATATGAGGGTTGTCCCGCTCCTGTAATGACCACTGATGTAAACGGGTGAGTCGATCATGAGTTATTCTGGTCGAATCACTTTCGCGAAAGTATCGCCATACTTGTTATTGGCGGCAACGCCAACTGCCGCAAGGTCATTCGATCGAACGGTGCTTTCGTCAAATACGTAGTACCAAGTTTTCCCATCCAGACCAAAATCAAGGTTATCCTGCAATGTGCGCCCACCTTTGGTTTGTAGCGCCAGCCATGGTTGAGGGCCAAAAACCTTGCTATTAGTTGTTTCAATTTTTAGCTTGTATTTCCCTTCGTCTTTGTAAAGATCTACGTCTAATTCAAGCTTTTCGAACTCGCCATTTAAAGCTACTTTTCGAAATGCTTCGTTGACTTCGCTATACTTGAATTTCACATCAGGATAGTCTTTAGAAACAGTTCGAATCAACTCAACTACATGGTCTATTTCGTCAGACATCTCGCGGAAATCGTGGTTGGTTACTCCAAGGTATGCAGGTTTGCCTTCGCGCGCTTGATCAAAAGCTCTGCGCACCTCATATTCGGTGATGTTAGAGTGGCGCGCATTCATGTTTAGACATCGAGCAATAAAGCGATTGCAATCGCCTTTTGTCTGGTAGTCATAAATGGATGGATGATAAATCTCCCATGTGTTTGGTGCCCTGCGCCAATCACCGAGCCTACCGTTTTTGAGATTTAAAAGGCTGTCTTTTTCACTGCTATCCTCAACGGCTTGATTGGAGCAATCAAAAGGAATCCATTGTTCTAGAAACCAATTACTATCGGGGCGTTCGGTATGAAAACCAGCTCGAAAGGCACTTGGAAAGAATTCTCGTTCGATGATTTTTTTTGAAAGGCCTTCGTATAAGTGAGGTGAGTTTGTAAATGAGGTGGCGAAACGGTGCGCTTCGCGGTATGTGGTCATTGGATGGAAATGCCATTGCATGCCATCTTGAGGTGAGTTGAACCTGTCGATATACTCGATGTATCGGTCGTAGATCGAATGGTAGCCCATTTCTTTTCTTCTTGGATTGTCTAAGAAATAAACATAGTCCAGACAAAACCAATTATAGACCCAACCGCCACCAAAAGAATCTGGAAATTGCTTTCGATATTTCTCGGACATAATGCGCTCGAGCATCTTAGTGATTTGATGCCAGCTTTCATTGTAAGCGCGCATTGATGGCCTGAGGAAACTTGCCGTTACTTCTTCTTTTCCATCTAAGTCTATTTCCTTATTCTGCAGCTGTTCAAGGGTCTTGTAACTGGGCTTCATATCCACTCCAATAATTTCTCTCAACCGCTCGAAAGTTGCATTGAGGTCTTCGTAGATTGGACCTTCCGTATCAACGGCATGAACTATGTAAACAGTTTTATCACTCATTTTTTAATATGGAGTTCACCTTTTCGAATGCAGCTGCAATGGTATCGAATTCTACATTGTTGATGGTCGGTAGGTTAATTCCACGGTAGGCTAATTGAGTCGCTCGTTCGCTAGAATGATGATATGATTCAAATACAGGCATCTCATGCAGTGGATAAAAAAACGGCCTCACATCTACGCCATTATCTCTAAGTGTTTGCATTACAATGTCTCGTTTCCCGTCCTTTATCAGAGCACAAACGAGCCAAACCACGCGCCTTCGGTCGGTGAGCTTAGGTTGCCATTCAATGAAGTCATACTTGGATAAGAGATCTACATATGTGTTTTCAATCTCGTCTCGACTTTCCAGAATCTTTTCAATACGTTCCAATTGTGCACAGCCAATGGAAGCTTGCAAATTGGTCATCCGGTAATTGTAGCCAACTTCTTCGTGCCAATACTTTTTGTCTTTGCTCATGCCATGGTCACGAAGCAAACGCATACGTTCATTCAGCTCGTTGGAGTTTGTTACACAAATTCCGCCTTCGCCCGTAGTTATAATCTTATTGCCGAAAAATGAAAAACAAGCAATGTCACCGAAGGAGCCCACACGTTTTGATTTAAACTCTGCACCATGCGCCTCAGCAGCATCCTCAATTACTTTGAGACCATGTTTAGCTGCAATGCCCATGATGGCTTCCATATCGCAAGGTTGACCATACACATGCACTGGAATTATAGCCTTGGTTTTGGTTGTGATTGCCTTCTCAATTTCACTTGGGTCAATGCACCAACTATCGGGTTCAATATCTACCAACACAGGAGTAGCTCCTGCATGCAACACCGCATTTGCCGTTGCCGCGAAGGTTAGGTCTGGAATAATGACTTCGTCACCTTCACCGATTTTTAATGCCTTTAGCGCAAGGTGCAAGGCCACCGTACCGTTTGAAACGGCCACACCATAATCTACACCACAGTAATTGGCAAATGTGTCTTCAAGTTGATTGATGTACTTGCCAGCACTCGATATCCAAGTGGATAGAAATGCATCTGAGAGGTATTCGTATTCCTTGCCTCGAAGATCAGGTTCAGCTACGGGTATCATTCGCACGCGATGGTCATACCTGAAAAAGTCTACCAAGCGCCCTTGGTCATCAACAATTGGTATGGTGCGAACTTTTTTATTCGACTTCTTTACCAGGTCCTGCACGCTTTCGCCCTGCTTTGCAAAAACGTAATCTCCGAAATCACTTTTGCCGAGTGTAGTTTCTAGGGTTTTTCCATTCAGCAACATTCTGCGGAAATCACCATCCGTGACTACACCACACAGCTTTTCGCTTTCATCCGTAATGAATGCGATACCCGCTGGTTTATTGTTTATTGCCTCAAGCAATGACCTTAATGAGGTGCCAATTTGAGCGGTACTTTCTTTAAGATTCACCTAATAGATTGGATATAGTGTTATACGATGACTGAATATCATCCGACCCCGAATATACTTCGAGTGTCACTGTCTTAGATTTCCAGTTTTGTGTTTTCAAGTGATCGATAAGTGTTCCTTTCGGATCTATGCCCATATTTTGATCAGCAAAGCCATTATTATCGCTGACGTGCACATAATCCGTGAGATCGAAAAAATGGCATAGCTGCTCTTTCAAATCCAAACCAAGCGTATTGCAGCTCACCTTTAAGTGGGCTACATCAACTAAGGGTTTGAATGGTGAAATTAATTCCAAGTCGGAAGTATTCGTCAAGAAAAATGGATCGGTGCTTTCAAAGCTGTCAAAGTTGACCTGTGAAACCACATTGTTTTCAACGTAGAGATCCATATCTGGGAATGCATTCCTAATCTTACTCAGGTTTGTTTTAAAACGATCAATGCAGGGCTGAAGTTCAAACAAAGCTTGTTTTTCGATTCGTTTTCCGATTTGTGCCAAGGGAATATTTATCCTAAATCCAGCATGGAATGCAAACTTGTCGGCACCTAGTTTCTGTGACAGTTTAATGGCGTTTAATACATGATTTACGCTAAGTTCTGAAATCTCTTCATCGAGGGACGCCACATTCAGCACAAAGTCCTTTGAAGGTGGAGGGAAGTAATTGTGACATAGATAATTGATTCCATGCGCATCTTGTAGCGACAACAAATCTCGTTCGAGTTCATCGTAGGGTCTTGTGCCACCGCTCAGCTCGATATTTAGATAGCCTAGTTGAACCAAAGTTTCAATAGAATCTTTGATTGAGGAAGACCTTATGCAAGATGATGATACGTAAATCATTTTATCCGTTTGGCGGGATTACCAACATAGGTGCCCGATTCCTTTAAAGATTTGTATACGACACTTCCTGCGCCAATAATCGTGTTTTGACTTATGGTTATTTGGTCAATTAACACGGCACCAGCTCCAACAAAGCATGACTGGCCAACCTTTGTTCGGCCTGCGACAATGCTGCCGATGGATAAATGACAGTTGTTTCCAATTGTGGCTTCATGCTCAATGATGCAGCCCGAATTGATGATGCAATTTTCACCAATGGTCGCCTCTGCATTCACGAAAGCTGTTGGAAAAACAATGCTACCGACACCGAGCTTTGCTGATTGGTGAACCGTGGCGCTCGGGTGAATAATCGGTTCCTTAAAAATCTGTTTGTGGAATCGTTGAGCTAAATCGGCTCTTTTTGCATTATCACCTACGGCTAAAACAATATCGACATCATTTGGGCAGTCATTGATTTTGCCACAAAGCGGAATACCCAGGATCGACTCGTTTTTATTTGGGTCAAATGAGTCGTCATAAATTCCAATGCATTCGAAACCTAAGTCCAACAAAACGCCAATCACAGATCGTGAGTGCCCACCAGCACCAAGTATTGCTTTAGGCTTGCTCATCAATGATGTCGTTTGGCTCATAGTCTTTGGTCGCTGCTTTTCCTAGTAAATCTGGATAATGCAGAGGAGAGATACCAACTCCCCCCGTTCGTTTAGCAACTAAATTTTCATCGGTAAAGGTTTTACCTTGATTGATCTTTTCTTTAGCTACAAGGCATTTTTGCAGAGACTTCCTTGTTTTTGCTTCTGAGGCCGTGGGCTCTTTAATGCCTTGCCCCACGTATTGCTCGATTTGTCGAACATATTTCACAAAAGCCTTTAGCTCTTCCGGATCAAGCGATGCCAAGTGATCTGGACCTGAGTCTTCTTTGTTGATGGTGAAATGCTTTTCCACCACTTTGGCACCCATGGGTATGGAAAGTGGCGCGGCACCTATGCCCACCGAGTGATCAGAGTATCCTACTATGCAATCAAATGTGTCGATGTAGGTTTTGACAACCGCTAAGTTGGCTTCGTTATCCTCTATTGGGTAGTTTGCCGTGCATTGCAGTAAAATGAGGTCTTTGTTGTATGTAAATATTTCACTTACCACTTGCTTTACCTCATCCATGTAACACATCCCTGTCGAAAGTATGAGTGGCTTTTTGGTCATTGCCAGCTTTCTGAGGAAGGGAATATTGGTGGTATCTGTAGAGGCAACTTTGTATGCATTAACCCCAATTTCTTCTAGTTCTTTAAGACTTTCCTCATCAAACGGAGTGATCATGAAAATGATGTCCTTTTGATCGCAATAGTCCTTGAGCCCCTGGTAATGCTGTTTGGTCAATTCTAGTTTTTTCAGCATCTCAAACTGGCCTTCTTTGGCATCTGTCGTTTGCTGCTGATAGGGCGCTTTTTCAACCGACTTCAATATCAGATTTTCCGTGCGAAATGCTTGGAACTTTACGGCATCGGCTCCACTTTCTGCAGCTATATCGATGAGCTGCTTGGCAATTTCGATATCTCCACCATGATTTACACCAGCC
>JALRDM010000010.1 GCA_023262195.1 Salibacteraceae bacterium
ATCATGATGTCTCGCACCACTTCTGGTTGAAAAGAGCTCTTACCGAGCACCTTAACTGTAAAAGCTACTGGCTCCCGGTCATCTGCGGTAATGTAAACATCAAACTCACCCGGAGGTAATATAATCACATAGCGTTGCGTATTTTGGTTTGGTGTGTAGTTACCTTCTAACTCACCTGTGGCTAGGTTTGTAACTGTGATAGCCGTGCCTGACAACTCTCCTTTGTCTGCACTTAGCACACCTCTGAGCACAGTATACTCAGGATCAACTTCAGATATGGTTAATCTATAAATGTCATAATCTCCGTACCCTTCAGGTCGAAGCGCTGAGATATAACCATAACGCCCAGATGCCGATTGACGATAGTTCATATCATCATCCACAGAATTCACAGGATAACCTATGTTTCTCGGATTGACAAAGGCGTTAGAATCTGCATCCCATTTGGCTTGGAAGATGTCAAATCCTCCCATGCTAAAATGGCCCTTGGAACTAAAGAAGAGCGTTTTACCATTTGGCGATAAGTTTGGAAAATCCTCATCTCTCTCAGTATTGATACTAGGACCAGCATTATAGGGCACGCCCCACGCGCCTGTAGGCAGCTTTTTAGCTATCCAAATATCAGTTCCGCCATACCCTCCATCTCTATCACTCACGAAGTAAACCGTGTTCCTGTCCGTACCATAAGTTGCTGCAATTTCACGAGAATCTTCACTGTTTATCCGTGGCCCCAATGGCACAAGGTTCTCAAGCTGATCGTTTGCAAAATCAGCTTCATAGATATCACCACTTATTCCCTCTTCACCTTTCATGAGCAGCATATTCTTTCCATCATTGGCCATTCCAATCACCACTTCGCTTTCTGATGGTTTATTATCGGCTTCAGGCATGTGCACCGCATCAGTGTACTCGCCATTTTCCACTTTAGAATAGTAGATGTTATTCGAGAATGTACCATCTGGAAGTTTGGTGCTTCCGTCATCACGCTTTGAAGTAAATACTACAAAACTCTCATCTATAGTAACAAATGGAAAGTAGTCTGGATATGGGCTATTGATGTGTTCACCCAAGTTTTCGTACACACATTCCCGAGGGAATTTTATCAATTGATAAGCATTTTCGCAATACTCAATTTCTATTTCCGCTTCTTCAACCGAGAACTCATCAATTGATGAGTAGTACTCAATATATTTATTAAAGTTTTCTATGGCCCTATCAAATCGCATATCCGATTGGTATGCTTTTCCAATTAGATAATATACTGTCGCTGCCTCATCGTCATAAAAAACCACCTTTTGAAAGTATGGCAAGGACTTGATTTTGTCATAATCAGAATTTAAGAGGCATAAACCTGCGTTATAATTTACCTTGATGTCTTCTGGGTCACGCTCCAAGACGAGTAAGTACTCATCTAGTGCCTCCTTGTAATTTTCATCGAAAAACAAACGGTCTGCCCGCTGAATATTTCCAGTAGGAATTATCTTCTTTTCGATGATGTCTGTCATGAACACCTCCTCTGGAGCATCAGTTTCGTCTTCGTTTTGACCTAAAGCCAGGTTTGATAACAAAAGACTCATGGTCAAAAGGGCGGTTAGTTGTCTCAGCATAGCTTTATCATGAAAACCTCAAATTTAAATATGCAAGTGATAGTAAACTTGATTTTCTTAAGAACTATGGTCGGCAACGATAAACCAACTTCCATTAATTTTTTTCCAAACCAATGTGAAGCGGCCTGAAACATCGTCATCTGATTTGCTCAGAGACCACTGCCCAACGGTATAGGCGCTGTTTTTTGAGGTAAATTTTGTCTCAATATCAGAGAATTCGAGTTTACCCATTTTTTCAGCCGTGGGATACGACTTCTTATATCTGTCCAAAGCTGCTTGCCAGCTATAGGAGGTTGATTTACCTCCTGTAAAAACAAGAGAGTCACTCATCCAATAACCAGACATGTACCCTTCGAGATTGCCTTTGTTCCAAGCTGCAGCTTGGCCTTGCATCACTTTTATTATTTCCTCAGACTCACTCTTTGCAGTCGGAAAGGTGCAACTGCATATGACGCAAGTCAAGAAAGCTAATACCCTAATCATTGGATTCTAGTATTTCCCAAGTGTGATCTCCTAGTAATTTTGTGGTTGAAATATATTCCCAACTCGGTTTGCTTCTTCCCCACTCATCTGGCCCCAACAAGGACAGTATATAGTCTTCGTTCTCTTTCTGGTAAAGATGGTATATGTGTCCAACGAGTGGTTTGAAATTCATTTTTGCTCCATATATCAACTCTGACACATCTTTTCTCTGTTGAATCTTTTTCGCCTCTTCCGCCAACAGTTCAATCTGGCGCCTAATCTGACCGAGTTGTAAATCCGTTTGCTCATACATGGATGAGAGTGCCTGGCTTTTAAGCTTACCTCGATCTTCAGGTTTAATAATCGCACTACCTGCATGGTGCGCATACTCCAATAATCCGGGAGTTTCGGTTACTTTATCTTTATCAATCGGATTAACAATCTCTTTGTCCGATTTTTTCTGACTTCCCATGGTAATCATTTGCTTTCAAGTCCGTATTTGTCGAGCATATAAACCAGTGCCGTAATTGATCCTACTCCAAGCTCTAATTCTCGCTTATTGACTTGATCAAAAGTGTCGTTTGCACTATGGTGATGGTCAAAATATCGCTGACTATCAGGAACAAAACCTATCAATACATTCTCGTCTGTCTGTAATAGCTTAATATCTGCACCACTGCCACCTTCCTGTAATTGATGGACGCCATACTTTTCAAGCAATGGTTTTAAATCGATGATTCGTTGAACGAGTGTGGGGTTTCCTTCCGCATAAAAACCACGCGGTGTAAAGCCTCCCCGGTCTGACTCAATGCATGCTACATGCTCTAGTCCTTCCTGTTCAGCTAAACGTGCGTACTCTGTTGCACCACGTAATCCATTCTCTTCATTCATAAAAAACACAACCCGAATCGTGTAATTTGGTTCATAGTTTAACTCTTGCAGAAGTTCAAGAACAGCCAATGATTGCATTACGCCCGCCCCATCATCGTGTGCTCCGTGTCCCACATCCCAACTATCCAAATGCCCGCCAAGTAGAATGATTTTTTCAGGGTGCGTTTTACCCTTTATTTCTCCAATCACATTATGGGATAAGACCTCATCAAAGGTTTTACAGTGTTGAGACCAAGTGATCTTAGCAGATTCACCAGCAGAGAGTTTTTCAGAAATCAACTCAGCATCCATAGTGCTTATGGCTGCTGCTGGAAGCGTGTCTATTGCATTTTCATAAGTCATGCTTCCCGTATGCGGAAAGGTATCAAGTCTCAAGCTTAGCGATCTCACAATGGCGCCTACTGCGCCATACTTCGATGCCTCTACTGCACCGCCCCATCGGTGCTTCACGCAATGTCCGTAGCTGTGAAAAGTGTAAAGGTTTTCGGCATTCATGGCCTCATTAAAGAATACAACCTTTCCCTTTACTTCTTTTTCTCCAAGCTGCTCTAGCTCATCCCAATCATTCACCTCTACAATATCAGCTGTCAATCCACCCTCAGGTGTAGATATCGATCCACCCAAGGATAGAATATGCAATTGATGTGTCTTGCCATCGGTAAACGTAACTTCTGCCTTTTCAGGTTCACCTCGAACCCAATGGGGAACCATCACAGGTTGCTTCTCAGGATTCAGCCCAAGGTTTTTCATCAAGTCATAGCTGTAATCTACCGCTTGTTCAGCTTGAGGAGAACCACTCAATCTTGGTCCTATTTCTAGGCACATTTCACCAAGCCAAGGGTAAACGCTTGAGGATGATAGGCATTTTTTAAATATTTCATCCAATGCGACTTCATCTTCGCTGACCGATGAAATTGGTAATTCTTGACCTTGAAAACTGAAACTAATCAGTGAGAATAAAAGAAAAGCAAGAAAATGCTTACTCATGGACCTCTATTATCTAGTCACCATGATCTGCTTGTGACTTATTGCTTCTGTAGTTTCTATCTCCAATGTGTATAAACCTTGAGCCGCTTTACTCAAATCAATTTGATGTCTGTTGCTTCCAACTTCAACAACATCGCCATTGATGTTGAACATTCTAATTGATTTA
>JALRDM010000044.1 GCA_023262195.1 Salibacteraceae bacterium
TCTCAATTGCGATTACAACCCGAGCAGACCACTTGCGCTAATGGGTGCCAATCAAAAGTATAAGTTGACTGCCAAATGGTTCAAGACTCAAGGAATCGAAACCGAACAAATCGCTTTGGACCAACTTCACAAAGTCGGGGAGCTCATCGATCCACAAATTCTCGTCTGTGTTTATCCCGCAGAAGAATTGCGTGATGGTATCAAGGATTTCCTCACTGGATTCGGACTCAAAATGGGACAGGATTGGTGGTGGCTCTAAAACGCTACGAGACCAAAATAGAGTCCAATTCTCGCATCTAGATTTATCCCAATGCCTACATCGTTGACATAGGGCCCGGCTCCTACTCCGAATACCTGGTCTATCACCACCTTGTTAAAAACCCACTGATACCCTACCAACGGCCCAGCGATTAAGTATAGCCATGTAAGTTCAGCTTGTCCATACACAGGGGTATATGCCACCGGATTAAATGTGTTTTCATATTTAGCCTTGATGTATGGGCCAAAGTGCAAGCCCTCAGCATAGGAACTTTCGGGGGCGTTTTTCAGGAAAAAATAATTGAAATCCAATCGTGCGGAGAGCATCAAACTTCTGTTGACTGTTGCTAAAAACGGGTTGGGCGTTTGGTAGAACATATTGCCTTCTAACCCAACAGAGAACTGCCTTGAAAAAGCGTAGTCTAACCTTCCATTAAAGCTGCCAATGGCTCCTGCGGTTGGAATCACCAACAAATAAGATAACGGACGAACCTTAACACTCATTTTATACGGATCAGTGTATTGTTCCTCATCGATTTCAGACTGAGGCTTTGTTATCCGCTCCTCGCCTAAATCTTGTGCCACAAGCATTTTAGCAAGAAATACGAAGATTAATATGATCCAAATTTTCATAAATCAAAAAAACGATATATACCCGTAAGCGCACCTTAGAATAACATGTGTCAAAAGATTGCGGTTACTAATTTCGCAGCATGAAGTTGAGGGGTTAAGATTCTACTTAAGTACAAGACTCATATAGAGCGAGCACCACCATTTTCACTAAGGTTTCTAATGAACAAACTCCTAACCCAACTTTCCAGACTATTTCAGTTTTCTGTAGCTGCACTTAAGGGCACCGATGCAGACTACACCAAAGGCTCCATTAATAAGGCCATCGCATTGCTTGCCATTCCGATGGTTACGGAAATGATAATGGAGTCGCTTTTCGCCATTGTGGATGTCTACTTTGTGGCGAAGGTGAGTGTAAATGCCGTTGCCACAGTTGGCCTCACTGAAGCAGTGTTGTTTATCATCTATGCGGTGGCCGAGGGCTTGAGCATTGCAGCAGCAGCCATAGTGGCTAGGCGTGTTGGGGAAAAGAATTTGAAAACTGCCGGAGACGCGGCATTTCAAGCCATAACAGTTGCACTTCTTATCGGTCTACCACTGGGTGTAATTGGTTTTCTATTCTCTGATAATGTATTGTCTTTGATGGGAGGCAGTCAAGACTTGATCAACGAAGGAGGCAAGTACGCACAAATAATGTATGCGGGAAACATCAGTGTAATCCTGCTTTTTCTTTTAAACGGAGTATTTAGAGGTGCAGGTGATGCAGCCACAGCTATGCGCTCGCTATGGCTTGCCAATGGCATAAACATCATTCTCGATCCAATATTGATATTCGGTTGGTGGATATTTCCAGAAATGGGTGTGGCTGGCGCGGCTGTAGCAACCACCATTGGCAGAAGCGTTGGGGTGATTTATCAACTCTACTTCTTGCTCGGCAAGAATGCCATTGTTAGAATACATGTGAAAAACATGGTGGTGAAGACACAAATGATTATTGAACTATTCAAGGTTTCCTTTGGAAGCGTAGCTCAATTTCTAATTGACTCTGCAAGCTGGATTGTGCTGGTCCGTGTAATCTCAATCTTCGGTCCTGATGCCATTGCTGGCTATACAATTGCCATCCGAATTGTAATCTTTTCTATTCTACCCTCTTGGGGTCTTTCTAACGCATCGGCCACACTTGTTGGTCAAAATCTTGGAGCAAAAAAGCCTGAACGTGCCGTAAAATCTGTTTGGCGTGCCGCTTGGGTCAATACGATATTTCTATTTCTGGTTTCGGTAGTTTTCTTTTTACTCGCAGACTGGATTATTGGCTTTTTTACGCCTGAACCAATCGTAAAAGGAAATGCAATTAACGCCCTTAAAATTATCCAACAGTTTAGTATAGT
>JALRDM010000082.1 GCA_023262195.1 Salibacteraceae bacterium
ATAGTTGCATCGCATTTGGCCAATCTCGGCTTCTAAGAGATTATCAGTGTATTCTCCAAGCAGTGCCAACCTCTTGTAATGACCCAGAGCGTTCGCGCAATCGCCTTTAGCATAAGCCGCCCTAGCCACCTGCACCAAAGCAGGCTCTGTAAACTTATTCTTAGGCCGATCAGCCACATATTCAAAATCACTGAGAGCCTCTTGGGTTTTACCTAACTGAGTGAGGCAATCCGCTCGGTAATAATGGGCATTCAAACCAAATATTGGCTTCTCGAATTGGTTAAGGTATTTAGTTAAAGATTCTACTGAGGCTTCACAATTACCATCAAAATAGTGTACTTCAGCTCCTTCATAATACAGACTATCTCTTGCCGATTCGGAAAAATCTACAAACCCAAGTGCATTGACGAATGATTCATAACCTGCTGCATCTCCTTTATCGATATAAATATTCTTCAATCCAATGAGTGCCTCTCGAGAATCATCATAAGTTGGATAATCCTTAATGATACGCTCAAATACTTCTTGTGCTTCAGTGTCCTTTCCCGCGTTGTAGTAAGTCTGTCCAATACTGACCAGCGCTTTTCGAACATAACTACTGCCTGGAAAATCATTTACGACTTTATTTAGGCTCTCTAGTGCCTTACCATCCTCTCCTAAGGCAATATGAGTTCTCCCGATTTCGTAATAACTGGCTCCCAGATACTTTGACTTGGGATATTGTTTTACCAGTGCATGTAAGCCGACTAACTTATCTTTTGGTCTTTTTAGAAGGCCTAAGGTTACCGACTTTTGATAAAGCGCATAATCAGGATCACTTTTGCCAATTTTAACGGCCTCGCTATAATATATCTGAGCCGCATCATACTGATTGAGCATGAAATAGCAATCGCCAATGCGCAAATTTGCATCGCTAATCTTCACCGAATCCGGGTCCTGCCTAACCGACACATATCGTCTAAACCAAGATGGCGCTTCAATAAATTGGTCTCTGCTGAAATAAGCATAGCCAATATTGTAATTGGCCAGATTAAAGTATGGAGTCAACGCTGCACCAGGACTGTAAATAAAGGCCTCGTAATTCTTTACAGCTTCATCAAAAGCACCTTTGTAATAATAGCTCTCTGCTTTCCAATACTGACTTAAAGAGGCGATTTCCTTGTTGCTTCTGTATTTCAACGATCGATCAAAATACTCTATGGCACGACCAAAATCTCGTTCTGCATAGAGTTCAACTCCTTCATTGTAGGCAATGCGCTGATATGCTTGTTTCAATCTTATGTCTGGATCTTCATACTCATCTATTGACGCCAAGGCAGCGTCATAATTCTTAGAGGTAAGATAGATGTTCACCAAATAGTCGTAAGCTTCCTTGGATCGATCTGTATCGGGATATTGGTTTATATATTCCTTAAATGCGGCAATTGCACCATCAAATGGATCATAACTCAATTCGTAAGAAACTAGAGCAAACTTGAACAGGGCATCTTCACGGATGGCATCATCATAGTTCATTTGAGAGGCGCCTCTGTAGGCATTTCGAGCATAAGACTTCTTGCCCGCTTTGATATATGCCTCACCCATTTGATATAATGCGCTTTGCCCTATAGCGTCATCTGCATAGCTAATCTTTGAGAACTGCTCGGCTGCTTCAGCATACGAACCTGAGCGATAAAGTGCATAGCCGTAGGTGTAGTAATCCTCTTTTTCCTTGGTAATGTTTGCTCTCATGAACATATCGAGAAAAGGAACTGCCTCGTCATACTGCTCAAGGTTATAATGAGCATCGCCCACTACTCTAGAAATCTCTGCTTGGCGCTTTACTTTTCTATCATTAAGAAATGGTGTTCCATAAGAAATCACTTCATCGTAGTTCTCTTGAAAGTGATATATCTGGACTATATAGTAAGGAACAACGTCGCCAAACTGCTCATGTTCCCTTAAAGAATCAAAATTCTTCAATGCCGCTGCATACTTCTTTTGCGCGTAATTGATGTGACCGAGGTAATATGTTCCTGGAGCTTTATATACGCTGGTGTAATCATCCATTTGAAAGAACATTGCAGCAGCCTGATCAAGGCTATCAATCTGAAAATAGCTGTACCCTTTCTTAAACAGATACTCACTCTTTCTGGGCTCAACGAGATTTATTTCTTGGAGCTGATTGAAATACTCAATAGCTTCCTCCCACTTCTTCTTCCTGAAATTATAATTACCTAAAAGAAACCATGCGTCAGGAACGCGGGTACTCGTAGAGTAGTTTTTGATAAACTCTTTGAGTAAAAATTCTGCATCCTTATGAAACAGCTCTAGCGCACACTGGGCAACGTAAAAATGAGCATTGGCACAGAGTTCAGAGTTTTGATCTTGAATAATGGTGATGGCTTCTTCAAACTGATGCATAGCTTGTCCAAACTTTTGCTTTTCAAGCAGTTCTAAGCCACGGTTATATGACACGTAGTCATTGTCATAAACCATGGTCATCTGCGCTATACCCGAGTTCGTAAGTAAAGAAGCGACTAGTAAAAACGGAATAATAATGCGCACACTTGTGAGATTAAAGTGAATGTGCTAAGGTAGCCTCACCTATACGGGACTTTTTAGTCGTGTTCTTTAATTTTCAACATGACTGGGTTGAATGGAAAAACACGATTCGACTATCGCATTGAGGCGAAGTACCGTTTCAACACATCTGGACTCTCCAACCTTGGTGTAAAGACCTCGAGCACAACTGTCTTATCATTGGCTGAATCAAATAAAGCAGCGAGCTCTGTTTCGAGTGATTGTATATCCGAGGCCGATCGGTACTCAACACCATGATATTGAACCAAACCCTTCACTGACTTTACCTCATGATGTTCGATATGCACATCGATCGATTCTTGAGACCTTGGGCCATCGATGATTCTGAAAATGTTTCCTCCTTCATTATTTATGACAATAATTTTGAGGCGGGGCGGTAGGCCTGTCACCCCAAGAGCATTAGCGTCATAGCGAAACGCATGGTCGCCACTGACGAGCAGCACAGGATCTCTTGAAACTTTTGAAGCTCCTACCGCAGTAGAAGTACAACCATCTATTCCGCTTACACCACGATTTCCAAAATACTTGTTCTTGGGCAATTGATTAAACAATTGAAAATAACGTACCACACTGCTATTGCCCATTTGGATTTGCCAATCATCAGGTATTAAATCCATGATTGACTCAAACACTTTTAAATCTGAGTATGGTAATTCTGGTAAAGCCTGAAGGTGCGATTGCTCTGATTTAAAAAACACATTCTTCCAGAGGGTAGAAAAAGGCTTCTCAACAATTTGTGCTGTAGGAGCAAGACTGGCTAAGGCTTCCCTTACATTTTGACCATGACTGTATCTCGCCACGTCAAATACATCCATTGACTTAAGCCCAAAATGCCAATGAGCATCAATCCGTTCCTTGTGGTTTCGGAGGTATTGCTTCAATCGCTTTGAAATAATGTTTTCGCCAATGGTGATTACTAAATCAGGAACAAAGTCTGTGTTTTCACTCGAAAATGCTGCCAGCGTTCTGTCTATACAGCAGACATATCCCAATTGGTAGAGGTTTGCTGTTGTTTCGGTTAAAACCACTACGCGCGGATCTTCACTGAGTCTTTTTACTTGTTCCCTGCAATCTATAAGCCCATTCATTTGCGCGCACACAATCATGATGCGTATGGCAGAATTGTATTGTGTGACAAAATCCTCCTTTTCTATTCTTTTAAAATCTGGTTTAGTATTAGTGATGACTGATGAAATCGAAAGATCCATTTCATCAACCCCATATAGTGGTTCATGCAAAGGCACGTTTATGTGCACGGGAGAAGAATATTCTATGGAATATTTGAAAACCTCATTAATGATGGCCTGATTATCAGCTTCGGACTTATGATAATCCCATTCTACTTGTTTTGAAACAATGCCCGAAATCACTTCCATTTGCCTTATGCTCTGTCCTTCACCCCTGTCAATCCATTCTTTTGGTCTGTCAGCAGTGATAATGATGAGCGGGATATTTTGATAATAGGCTTCGGCAATGGCGGGTGAATAATTAAGCATGGCTGAACCACTTGTGCAACAAAGAATAACGGGGCTTCCCGTTTGCTGAGCCTTTCCTAATGCAACAAAGGCCGCGACCCGTTCATCAACAATGCTTTCTGATTTGATCGACTCTATAGCTGAAAAAGATATCAGGAAGGGTGCATTGCGACTACCTGGGGATAGAACAGCTTGATCTATGCCGAAGTGAAGTACCGTCTTAACAATGGATTGTACTGCAGGTATGTTACTTATTGTTGTCACTACTGACCAACACGTTTTTTACAGACTCTATTTTTTGTTTTGTTTCCAACCATTCTGACTCAGGATCAGACCATTTATTGATTCCACCACCGGCAAAGATTCGAATCCCATTTGAGAACACCTTTGCGCAGCGAAGGTTTACGAAAGCATAAGAAACTCCCTCCAATGCACAAGTAATGTATCCGGTATATAGCTCACGTTCGTTTGGCTCATGCTCTAGGATAAACCTGCGGGCGTCATTTTTCGGATAACCACAAACGGCAGGAGTTGGATGCAATGATTTTATTGCATCGCTAAAAGCATGCGCGTCACTGTTTTCCCAATTTATAATGCTTTGCAGATGTTTTATAGGGCCATACTCAACCTCCTTAGGACTAGTGGCATGTGATGAGGTAAGCCGCAATGAGTTTAGAATACTCTTAGTGACAATTTCCTGTTCTTTTATTTCTTTTTCTGTGAATGGATCATTATTCCATCTCGTTCCTGCTAAGGAATGTGTTTGTAGCGTATTCCCCTCACGCCTTACCAATAATTCTGGGGAAGCACCAATCCAAATCTGATCTTTAAGCTCGAGCAGATATATGAAAGCATTTGGATATGCTTTGCGCAGGCTATTTAGGCCGCTAGATAAGTCAATACTGCACTCTACAATTTCAGACCTACTGCATACCACTTTCTTATCATCACTGTCACAGAATTCGATTGCTTTTCGCAACAGGTTCAAATACCCTGACTTGGATAGCTCTGAAAATGGTGATTGATCATGAAATTTACTTGGCAACCACGCACCAATCTCTTCGGATTTAAAGCACAATGCTTGCCCATCAAATGGTGCAATGAGCATATCTGGATTTGATCCAGTTTCAATTAAACTATAGTGATGCCAGCTTTGACTTTCGGGCAATGAAATTGAGAACCGCGCTTTTATGCTCATTGTATTACGTGAACAATCCTATGTATCTCTGATCCAATTTGGAGCAGGTATATACCATTGGGTAAGCTTTCAAAAGAAACTTGACTGTTAGAAGCAGATATGTTGCCCGTGCGAATGAGTAACCCAGTATCGGTGAACAAGTCATACTGACTAATCCCATTTTGCAACCCATCAACTAACAATCGACCATCTACGGGATTCGGATATACCCTAAGTTTATGATTATCCACTTCATCAGTGTGGGTAATGGCAGGTGAATGAATTAATCCTACTCGAGAGGTCTGTAAAACCAGCTGCATAAACTTCACCTGTCTTTTTGTAAATAGGAGGGCACATGTGTCATCTGCATAGTCCATAAAGTTCATAAACATATCCCCGTCAGGTTCACTAGCGCAAGAAACATATGGAAATCGAGAACAACCAAAATTTGGTTCACGTTGCCAAGGCGTATCGCTCATATAGTCCGTATTAGTGCATTCGCCCTCTTCCATTCCCCAGGTGTGACGTAGCCCTAAATAATGCCCCATTTCATGCACCATTGTTCTTCCGCCATTGTATGGTTCCACCGCTGCCCCCGTGGTGCCGAAAGCTCTTGGATCGATCACAATACCATCATTAACTGGAAATGACGCTGCGGGCAAAAAGGTGTATCCAAGTACATTATCTCCAATTTCACAAACCCAAATATTAATGTAGTGCGGTCTTGGCCAAGGGTCGGTGCCGCCTAAACTCGACTGGTAATAATTGTCTCCGTTACCGATATCGCTTTGGAATATTTGTTTTCGAGTTATACCTGTGGTAAAGTTGCCATCTGGGTCAACATCAGCCAGTTTAAACCGAATGCCCGAGTCTCGCCCTAAGTCTCTCCAAATGGAAGGTATCTTCTGTTTGTCTGATTGATTCCAACCAAAATCTCTATTGAGCACATCTATTTGAGAGTGGATTTGCTCCACTGGTATGTTCTGCTCTTCTGATTCATATAGAACATGCACCACCACAGGAAGGGTAACCTGCTTCACGTTTCTACTTGCAACATCCACTACTCCCGACTCAAACTGCTCTAAAAGGTCAACTTGTTCTAACATCGAAGACTTATATGCGCTATCAGTATATAGAGCATTCTCAGTTTTATCCATGGTTGCACAAGGACTTTGGCCAAGTGCAATCTCTACCAGAAACAACAGCAATATGATCATGGACCAACGCACAGAAGCGAAGGTGCTAAATATTGGTTGAATTATTTCATGGTTGTCCATAGCAGAGCCAATCATTCATCAAACAGGGCTAACTTCGCATGCATGTCCAAACGGATTCTTTTGGTGGAGGATGAGGAGCAGCTGCTTCAGGTGGTAAAGCTGAATCTTGAGCTTGATGGCTATCATGTTGTAACAGCTGTTGATGGTCGTGAAGCATTGGAGCGATTTCACAGCGAGCGCTTTGATATGATTTTACTTGATGTGATGCTTCCTCACACAGATGGTTTTGCGGTTTGCAAGGCAATCAGACTAGAAAACAGATCAATCCCAATCTTATTTCTAACAGCAAAAAATTCTGCGCAAGATCGCGTTATGGGATTAAAGATTGGTGGTGACGATTACCTCGTAAAACCATTTGATTTACAAGAACTACTATTGAGGGTTACCCGTCTACTTGAACGCTCACAACCCGCCAATAAAATTGGACAATCGGACATCAGCTTTGGCGGAAACGTAATCTATTTTGAGAAGCACCAAGCGTATACGCATAAACAAGAGGTAATAGAATTGAGCAAGAAAGAGTCAATGCTACTAAGGCTATTGACCGAACGCGAGGGGGAAACTGTGAGTAGAGAGGAGATACTTGACCTCGTTTGGGGAGTGGATGTTTACCCAAGCACTCGAACCATAGATAACTTCATATTGGGGTTCAGAAAATACTTTGAGCACAATCCTAAAGAGCCAAAACACTTTCATAGTGTGCGAAGCGTTGGGTACAAATTTGTTTCGGGTTAACTGGCGGGTAGACTTAAAGAACCGTTTACCAACGTGAACCAATCAATATCGTCTACTATATGATGCTTCCAAATAAGCAAGTCATATCAGTATCGGTAGCACAGTCTACTCGTTTTCTTCATTTAGTAATTCACGGATTAGACGTTTGGCCTGTCAAGTTTGATATGGTGGATTTGGATGGAAAACGAGTGGTGAGTAGGGTGATTATTTATGGCAATGAAATAAGCATACCGATTCGTCAACTTGCAGGGCAAGACTATCTCTACGCCATTAGCTTTAAAGATACATTGAAGCACACAGGAGTTATCTCCTTTTAGCTAGAACGTGGTGTATTTGGAATCGGACTTATGCTCAAACGGTTCCAATTCGTTCAGCATTGCTTTCACCACTGCGTCCATTTCAGTTTCAAAGTCGTCCATGAATGAGTCGTCTCCGCCTTTCAGGTCCAAGTGCATGTACCCCTGTTTTTGAGCTCGAAAAGAATAAATACAGGATTCAATTTTATCACTAGGCACGCCAGATACTCTAGTATAAATCCATTTGTAGAATGCTAATTGAAGGGCCTTGCCATATTTGGCACTGCTGAATATTTCTTGCACATCACGCTTCAATTCGGTGGGTGCTACATCGCCTGTTTTATAATCGACAATGCGGGTGATGCCATTGCGCCTATCTATTCTGTCTGCAAAACCAAACATGTTGAGCGTTACATCTCCCAATTGCAATGGAGCCATCAACCGATCTTCTAACGCAATTAATTGAACATCCCCGTTATTCTTTATATCCTCCAGGTCATGCTGGATAAACGCTCGGACGTAGTCTTTCGCCAATTGCAATTGAATGAAATTCTTTCCTGCGGCTAAATCACTTGAAGTGAAGATTTCATTGAATCGCCTTTCAACAATTCTATCAATTGAATCATGAAAACCGGCTATGATTAGTGGGTTTATAAACTGTCCGACATGAGGCTTGTAGAGTTCTTCTAAGGTATCATGCACAACACTGCCGAAGGTGCTTGCCAGCATATCTTCTTCGAGCGCCTCTTCTTCTTTTATCTTGAGCACATGGTAATAGTAAAACTCCAAAGGACTGTTTAGGAACTTGTTGATTGCCGATGGCGATACACTTCGTTTAAAAAAGCCTTGAATAGCCTCAATGACTGCTGATGTTTTCTTGATTGAGATGGATGTTTGTGAGTCTTGCTCAATTTCAGGATTGTATCCTAACTCGTTTAATTTAATTGCGGCATTCTTTTGCGCGAGTTCAAGTTTAATCTGCAGTAGAAACCTGGATTGTTCGCCTCCCGTCAGCGCTTGTGGCGAAGCATTGAACAAGAAATGGGCATTGTTGCATCGCTGTAAAAGCCTGTAAAAATGATAGGCCACCATTGCATGAGAATCATAATGTGTAGGTAGCTTGAAGAATTTACGATGAATGAATGGAATATGGGTGCTCCGATCGATATCACCAGGTAGATTATCATCAGAGGCACCCAGAAATATGAGATTTTTATAATCAACCATCCTACTTTCAAGAAGACCAATTACCTGAACACAATCGCTTCGTTTTTGAGCGATGGGTATTCGCGCATAGCCGACCTGATGATGAACGAAAGTTCGAATCTCCTTTAATGATCCTTCAAAAACGTCACTGTACTGCGCAAGAATCTGTTTTAAGCGTTTGCTAGTGTATTTGATGGCATCATTTTCTATGCCTAATCTATCTATCCCCTTGATTTC
>JALRDM010000099.1 GCA_023262195.1 Salibacteraceae bacterium
CGCTGGTCTATTGTAAAGTAGATGATACCTTAAATGAAATCATAAATAACCATGGTGCAGGAATAACTAAGCACGGTTATGACACCCCAGAGCACATCATATATAATGGCAACACGGCCATTGTAATGGATGATAAGAGCTATGAAATTTCTGTATTTGGTGAGCACAACTTGCAAAACCTTAACGGTGCACGGTTGATCTGCGAGCAACTCGGTATCGATACCCCAATTTTTTTCGATTCGATAAAAGATTTCAAAGGCGCTAGCCGTAGACTAGAGGAAATCACACGAAATACGCAATCAGTAATTTATAAGGACTTTGCTCATTCCCCCTCAAAACTTTTGGCAACGGTAAATGCTGTGAAAGATCAATGGCCAAATCGAAAACTAGTGGCCTGCATGGAACTGCACACGTTTAGTAGTCTTACCAAGGAGTTTTTGATGGAATACAAGAATACCATGCAGAAGGCAGATAAAGCCATTGTATTTTATAAAGAAGAAACCATAGCACATAAAAAACTTGAGCCAATCAACCCTACGGATGTAAGGGAAGCTTTTGGAAGAGACGATCTAGAGATCTATACAAAAACTGATGCGCTACAAAAAGCGCTTAGATCCCTTGATTTTAGTGAGACCAACTTGTTACTGATGAGCTCCGGAAATTTTGGAGGAATGAATGTAGATGAGTTTGCCAAAGGTCTATTGGCTTCACCCAACGAATATTTCGGGCTTCGCACGCATAATTAACACCACGATTAGGGTATAGAAAAACCCAATCACCATCATGCCAAATAAGGTGATGGTGCTGTGCGTGAAAGCATTGAAAATAAAGGATACGTTCGTTTCTACAGCTTCAATCGATTCTTCGGGCGCCTGCGACATAGCTTCTGAAATTCTATTGGCAAAATATTCTGGGTCAATCCACTTGTAGTAAACCCACGTGAATATCGAAATGATAAGTGAAAAAATCGAAGTGATTTTCATTCCTGTTTTAACATCATGGGTGAAATCAGAACGGGTAGCCCTTTTCTTAAATGATCGAAGTCCAAAAAAGAGCGCGATTAAAAAAGCGAGTAGATAAAACAGGCGCACATAATTATCCCAAGCCTCGTTTGGTGCAAGAGTTAGGAAGTAAGTCATCTTGGCGATAACACCAGTGAGTGCGGCTATGATGGCGATATTTTGGTACTGCTTCATTCGAATAGGATAAAAAAAAGGTGGCAATAGTATTGCCACCTTCAATTTTAGTGTTTTTCGGTTGCCTTAACCATTCATCGAAATCAAAAACTCCTCATTGGTTTTAGTATGATTCATTTGTTGCTTCAAGAATTCCATTGCTTCGATGGTATTCATGTCTGTGAGGTGCTTACGCAGAATCCACATACGTTGAAGAACATCTTTCTCCATAAGCATATCGTCTCTTCGTGTGCTTGATGCAACCAGGTCTATTGCTGGGAACACTCTTCTATTACTCAACTTTCTGTCAAGTTGAAGTTCCATGTTTCCAGTTCCCTTAAATTCTTCGAAGATTACTTCGTCCATCTTCGATCCGGTTTCTGTAAGAGCTGTAGCAATGATGGTCAGTGATCCACCATTTTCAATGTTACGTGCCGCCCCAAAGAAGCGCTTTGGCTTGTGTAGTGCATTTGCATCCACACCGCCAGTCAATACTTTGCCCGATGCCGGAGCTGTGGTATTGTATGCTCGAGCCAGACGTGTAATCGAGTCCAGAAGAATCACCACATCATGGCCACACTCTACCATCCGCTTCGCCTTTTCTAAAACAATATTTGACACTTTCACGTGTCGATCGGCTGGTTCGTCAAATGTTGAAGCAACTACTTCAGCATTTACACTGCGCTCCATATCCGTAACCTCTTCAGGGCGCTCGTCTATGAGCAATATCATCAGATAAACCTCGGGGTGGTTATGTGCTATTGCATTGGCTATTTCCTTGAGTATTTCCGTTTTACCAGTTTTTGGTTGGGCTACAACCAATCCACGTTGACCTTTTCCAATAGGAGTGAAGAGGTCGATGATCCGCGTTGAATGCGTTTCTTTTGAATGTCCAGTAAGCTTGAACTTTTCATTGGCAAATAACGGTGTCAGGTAATCAAATGGAACTCGATCTCTTACTGCGGCAAATGGCAAACCATTGATCTTCTCGATGCGCAGAAGTGGGTAGTACTTTTCACCTTCTTTCGGAGGTCGTATGGTTCCTAATATGGTGTCTCCCGTTTTTAATCCGAATAGTTTGATTTGAGATTGAGATACGTAGATATCGTCAGGTGAAGTAAGGTAACTGTAATCAGCCGAACGAAGAAATCCATACCCTTCTTTCATAATCTCTAAACAGCCTTCTGCCATTACGATTTCATCAAAGTTGTATTTGTATTCAGCCTTTTCTTTTCTCTGGCGGTTTCGATCATTTCGGTCGTTGCGCTCATTTCGATCGTTTCGATCACCTTTATCATTCCTGTTGTCCTTGCGATCAGTCTGATTATCGTTAGACTCATTGGAGTTATTCGCTGTCGGTTTCTCAGCGTTATCATCCGGTTTCTTCGCATTTGAATTATCTGCGCTCGGCTTCGATTCTCGTGCCGGTTTGTTTGTTGAGTCTTGTTGCGCTGGTCTTGGCGTGCGCTCTTGTCTTGGCTTACGTGGCTTAGCTGGAGCGCTCGACTTTTCATTATCCTCGTCACCCTTAGGTGCGGTGCTGCTTGGCTGCATCGCTTGTAAATCAAGGATTTGGTATATCAGATCCTGTTTTTTTAGTTTATCTGATTTAGGAACGTTGAGCTTGTCTGCAATTTCTTTTAGTTCAGCAACCTTCTTTTCGTTGAGTTCAGTAATGTCGTACATATAATGGTATAAATTCTCTTACATGGAGTATGACCTAGAGGTCGTTATCAATAATACTTGAGATCGATAATTAAATTGATGTTTCGCAGTAGGCATGAAAGGAAAATCGCTTACCGCTTCGGATGCAATAATAAGCAGGTTTTTGGCAAAAAATGAATAAGATTTTGATTTTTGTACAAATTAGTCTTGCCTCATGCTTCAACGTATTCAATCACTCTATCTCTTATTCGCTGCACTCTTTTCAGGCTTAGGGCTTTTAATCAGCTGGGTCACTTACAGTTCTGAGGGTATGATTTACGAATTAACAGGCCTAGAAAGCACGGTAGATGGGGCACAATCAACTCCCTTAACACTGACACTTATTGTAGGTGTTGCGCTGATTTTGGCATCAATATTTATTTATAAAGATCGACCCAAGCAGATGAAGTTCATTCGAATCATTTGGATTCAGCAAATTCTTGTGCTCATCATGTTTTCTCTGGCTCACTATCAGGGAATACAAATTCTTGACGAGGCAAATGCCGATTTTGATATTCAATATGGCATGGGAGTCGTAATGCCGTTAATTTCTACCGTCTTGCTTTGGCTGGCATCAAAAGCGATTAAGAAAGATGAAGATCTTGTAAGGTCTGCCGACAGATTACGTTGATCGGCCGCCAAGTTCAACCACCCGCATATTACAGAGCTTGCCACCGATTACTTCAACTTTGATCAGGGTTCGAGTCTTGTGAAAACCATGTCGGCCGGCCGCTCCTGGATTGATGTGTACATGATTAAATGATTTCGGATTGAAAACTTTTAAGATATGAGAATGTCCACAGATCAATACATCGGGGTTATGTTTAGCTATCAATTTTGAGGTTGTCGAGTTGTATTTTTTCCCCACTCCAGCGATATGGACAACAAGCACCCTCAGCTTATCAACCTCTACCAATTCGAACAGTGGGCAACGTTTGCGAATTCTTTGGTCATCAATGTTGCCGTAAACGCAAACCGTTTCATTCAAGCTCTCAAGCTTATCTAAAACAGATTCATCTCCCACATCACCTGCATGAATAATCATGTCGCAATCAGCGAGATGATTTAAAATTCGATCATCTATAAATGAGTGTGTATCACTGATTATGCCCAATTGCATACAGCAAATAAACGGACTTGTGGCGCTTCTTCGCTTTTCCACAAAACGCATGTCGGCAACTAGTATTCACAATGCGTATTTCGGAGAATTACAGACTTAAATTTGTTATATGAAATCAATCGTTTCGATTAAAGACTGTAATATTTATATCGATAAGCATCTAGTGCTGAAAGATGTAAACTTTGATATAAATAAGGGAGAGTTTATTTACCTCATCGGGAAAACGGGTACTGGTAAAAGCAGCCTACTCAAAACACTCTATGGTGAGATAGAGATGACCGAAGGAGAGGGGAGGGTTGGAGAATTCAACCTGCGCAAATTGAAACGTAAGCAGATTCCATTTTTAAGACGCACCCTCGGAATTGTATTTCAAGACTTTCAATTGTTGAGTGACCGCTCGGTTGCCGAGAATTTGATTTTCGTGATGAAGGCAACTGGATGGAAGGATAAAAACAAAATGAAGGCCAGGATTACAGAGGTATTGGAAAAGGTCGATTTGAGCACTAAGGGTTTTAAAATGCCTCATGAACTAAGTGGTGGTGAGCAGCAACGCGTTGCTATAGCAAGATCATTGATCAACGATCCGGTATTAATTCTTGCCGATGAGCCAACAGGTAACCTTGACCCTGAAACTTCAGATAACATCCTCAAGCTTTTATATGATATCAGCCAATCGGGTCGTTCTGTTTTAATGGCAACCCACGATTACGTGCATATGAGTAAATATGGTAATCGAACACTGACATGTAAAGGTGGGCGTGTTCTTGACTCTCAGATAAGTGGTGCCAGTGGACTAAATCAGAATGTAACTGCTGGGCACAGCACAAAAACGAATGACGCACCAGTTGGGGATGACAATGACCCTAAGCTCGGCTCATTGGATGAACAAAACAGCGACTAACATCAATGCTGAGCATTCTAATTCCTATCTACAATTATGATGTTAGGCAATTCGTCAAAAACCTTTCTGATCAATCCATAGAACTTGAGTTTGAAGTTGAAATCATCTGTCTTGATGATAAGAGCGAGCTAAGTTTTTTGGAGCTAAATCGTGAAGTCGGCAATTTCGAAAATGTCTTATGGATGGAATCAGACAAAAACATAGGCCGGAGTGCCATCCGTAATAGGCTCGTAGAAAAAGCTAGATTCGAAAACCTTCTGTTTTTAGACTGTGATGGGGCTACAATTTCAGATTCGTATCTAGTAAACTACACCAAGCATTGGAATAGTTATGATGTGATATACGGGGGTAGAGTATATAACGATGAGGCCCCTGATGATCATGATCTATATTTCCATTGGTATTGCGGAAGCATACGTGAAGCTATCTTAGTAGAAAACAGAAGGCTCAACCCATATAAGAGCTTCATGACCAACAATTTCCTTATACGCAAAACAGTGTATGATAGCATTAAGATGGATGAGACGCTTGTTGGATATGGACATGAGGACACCTTATTTGCTCAAGAACTTAAGCGCGCAGGATTTTCAATTAAACACGTATATAATCCTATTGAGCACGTCGGGTTGGAAACATTTGATCGATTCATTCAAAAGTCAGAAAATGGACTCAAGAATCTTAAAATGCTTATCAACCAAAGGCGAGTTGATTCTAGCATTAGACTTGCTAAATACTACCTCTTGCTAAGGCGTTTTGGGCTAATTGGCATACTGTCATACATAGTCGCTTTTTTTGAGTCTAGAATCATGCGTAATTTAAGAGGTCCAGCTCCAAATTTGCTTTGGTTTGATCTATGGAAACTATCTAAGCTACAAAGATTTAAATGATCTAATTCAAACATTAGCTTTAACCATTGAGCCGAGTTCAACGCTTCTATCCAAAGAAGATATAAGCCACTACAATAGCCGCGATTATTCCTGCAAAATCAGCAAACAATCCTGCGCCTAAGGCATATCGAGATTTTCTAATTCCAACAGAACCGAGGTACACTGCAAGCGTATAAAACGTAGTCTCCGTAGAGCCTTGGAATACACTGGCTAATCGACCTGTGAATGAATCTGCTCCGTATGTTTCCATGGCTTCAACCATCATTCCCCTAGCTCCACTTCCGCTCAGTGGTTTCATAAGTGCTGTTGGCAATGCATTCACTAAATCGCTTGGAAGCTGGAATAGAGCCACAATACCTTGTAGGGCGTCATCAAGTGCTCCGCTTGTGCGTAATAAACCGATTGCTACAAGCATTGCTACGAGGTAAGGAATGATTTTAACAGCAACGCTAAAACCATCCTTCGCTCCATTGATAAAAGACTCATATACATTGACCTTTTGCCTTAATGCCATTAAGATAAAGGAGATAATGATCAATAAAATCAGTCCGTTGCCAAACACATTTGATATTTGCGCTACTTGTTCTTGTGGCATTTGTGTCAGCCAATCTATAGCCCCAAGCAGCGTAAGCGTAACCCCAACGATCCAGCTGAGTAACACAGGCTGAAACAAGTTGATTCGCTGCTTAAAGGAAACAAATAGAAGTCCTGCTAGGCTTGCAAAATATGTTGCGAGTAAGATAGGCAAGAAGACATCCGATGGATTCGCTGCTCCACCAGCAGCTCTAATGGCCATTACACTTACGGGCACTACTGTAAGGCCTGAAGTGTTCAATACCAAAAACATAATCATAGGATTAGAGATCTCATCTTTGTTAGGGTTAACCTCTTGCAATTCCTGCATGGCCTTTAACCCAAGCGGAGTAGCAGCATTGTCTAAGCCGAGCATATTAGCGCTGAAATTCATCATCATGGATCCAGATGCAGGATGGTCTTTCGGTAGCTCGGGAAAAAGCCGGTTAAAGAATGGCGAAACCAACCTGGTTAAAAGCCGAACCGCTCCACCATCTTCGCCAATTTTCATTATTCCTTGCCATAAAGCAATAACTCCAATCAGATATAAGCTTATATCAACACTGATTTTGGCCATATCAAAGGTGCTTTGCACCATGGTTCCAAAAACTTGTGTATCACCAAAAAAAAGCAGTTTGAAGAGGGCCACAACGAAGGCTACGAGAAAGAACCCTACCCAGATGTAGTTAAACGTCATGCGACAAATTTGAGCTATTTAGTGAGTTTAATTAGCCCACACTAGAGAACATATCAAATAAATTTCATGGATATCCCTCTCGTGTGAATACCCACTCATTTTCTGTGCTTAATCGATCATTATAGGAGTACTCCTCAAAACCTTTCAAGTCCTCAGGCTTCTCTATACGATTGCGAATAATATAGCTTGCCATCTTGCCTCGAGCCGATTTAGCCCATGTCATGACCACCTTGTACTCTCCATTTTTCAAGTCTTTAAATACCGGTATGATTACTTGGCCATCAATTCTTTTGAAATCGACCACTTTGCTATACTCAGTTGAGGCTAAGTTGATTATACAATCTGTGCCTAAGACCTTGAGTTGTTGGTTAAGGCGCTCAGTCACTCTATCTCGCCACAGATCATACAGATTTTTCTTTCTGCCTACAGGAATTGATGTTCCCATTTCCAAGCGATATGCTTGCAAACGGTCTAGCGGCCTAAGAATGCCGTGCAAGCCGCTTAGAATTCGCAAATGCTCTTGTGCATATTTAAGATCAGTATCACTAAAGGATTTTGCATCTAACCCACGATAAACCTCTCCATTGAAAGCAAGTAGGGCAGGCTGCGTTTGCGCATTATTCAAGTTTGTGGTCCATTCTTGATACCTCATCGTATTCACTTCCACCAAATCATGATTAATATTCATGAGTGCACCGAGCTTCTTTTTACTCAATGTTCGGAGTTTTTTAATCACACGTTTTGAAACTTCCAGATCATCTGGATTTGTAAGGTTATCGACTTCATATTCCGACTCGAAGTCAAGGGTCTTGGCAGGAGAAATAATTGTAATCATAGCACGAATCTAAAGGGCAAACATGCGATAGCTCCGGAATGTTTTCAAGAATTATTCAAGCATATTAACATCACCAAGCCCTTCCCGGACAATTTCTAAATCGCCATCCAAACAGCTAACGATGGTCGAAGGAATTTGATTTCCATACCCGCCATCAATCACACAGTCAACCAAATGCTCAAACTTTTCATAGATCAACGATGGGTCAGTGCTATACTCAATGATATCATCTTCATCACGTATAGAAGTCGTTACGATAGGGTTGCCAAGTAGCCTTACCAGTTCTCTCGGAATATTATGATTAGGAACCCTAATGCCAATGGTCTTCTTTTTATTAGTAAAGGCTTTGGGAAGGTTGTTGCTTGCCTCTAAAATGAAGGTGAATGGCCCAGGCAGCGCACTTTTCATAATCTTAAACACGCGATTATCACTCAGCTTTGCGTAGTCTGAGATGTGGCTCAAATCATAGCAAATGATGGATAAGTTCGCCTTTTCTGGTTTTAACCCTTTAAGCTTTGCAATGCGCTCTACCGCTTTTTTGTTGGTGATATCGCAACCCAGACCATAAACCGTGTCTGTCGGATATATAATTACCCCACCACCTTTCAATATATCAACCACTTTCTGCAGTTCACGGGGTTGTGGGTTATCGGGATGTATTCTTAGAATCACATTATAAAGGTCGGCTTAATTCTTTTTAGAAGCAAAAGCCCAATTGATTATTGCTGAAAGCTTCAACTTTAAGCACAACATTATACTTTCACAAAATGAATCGATTGCTTATTTATTCGCTCAGTGTATGTTTAGTTGGTTTTGTGTCATGCCGCAAAGAAGGTTGCACAGACGAGTTGGCAAGAAATTACTCAAGTGAAGCCAATTATGACAATGGAAGTTGTAATTACATCAAGGGTTGTATTGACTCGGCAGCCGTCAACTATGATCCTGAAGCCGCTCTGTCTGATGAATCATGCCTATCGTTTGAAAACTGGCGAAACTGGATTCTAGTAGATATTATCACTGGGCCTGATAGTTTGCTCGGATTTGCACACCTAGGAAATGATAGTTTTTCTGTAAGAAGCGTTTATGCCAATCAGGAGTTGGTGTTGGTAAATGGACAGTATGAACCCGGAACTATGATTGTAAAACATAGTGCTGTTCAGGGCTCAGCGGTAGATGACGAATATATTGGTATGCTCAAGCTTGAAAAGGGAGAGGCGCCAACGAGTAATGATTGGGAGTGGTTTTTACTAAACCGCAAAGGCTATATCCTTAGAGACAATAGTGGAGTTCAACAACGCGGGCCTGAATTGCTGAATAATTATTGCACCAATTGCCATTCAATTGCAGCCAATGACTTTGTGTTCACAAACTAGACATGGAATCGTCTATTGGCTTTTGATTTGAATTAACAATTCCATTTAGGACTTTCAAAGTAAAAATGCCAATAGCCAACAATTAATAAACACTGCCACATGTGTCATCTATATTTAATCATAAGCGTGAGTTTGAGGTCATATTCAGGAGGCATTATGCCCCGCTGGTTGGATATGCCAATAAAATGGTAGGTAATATAGATGAAGCGGCAGATATAGTACAAAGTCTTTTCGTTTCTATTTGGGCCAAGCAAAAAAGCGAGTAAATTATAATCTAGAATTAAAGGCACGCTCATTTATGCACGTTGCAGGTCCTAACAACCACCTATTATTAAACCCTCATTTTGACCCTTTAATGAACATATGATTAGGACAGAAGAGGCGATCATTAATGATTGGACCTACATTCAATTTGCTCATTGCAGATAGAGCGCTAAATAGTCTGGCTTCAGGTGAGGTAAAGGGAGCCTCGCCCAATTATCCATCAGTTTATGACCTAGTGGATACTTTGGTTGAAGTAGATTTTTGGATTGGTGGAAAAATTGCCTTCAGGATTTAATCCAAGGCATCTAATGCTTCAGCAATACAATCACAAGCAAAGTCAATTTGATCCAATGTGATGCACAATGGTGGTGCCAGTCTAAACGCGTTTCTACAACTCAAAAAATAGAAGCCAATAACCCCTTTCTCCAGAAGCGACTGAATCACACGACTTACCTGTGCTTCTGAGGCAAGCTCTACAGCCATCATCAAGCCTATCTGACGGAATTCAACTACAGCCTTATGATCTAGTCTTTCTTTAAACCGTTTACCTTTTTTATCCACATCTTCAATCCAAGGCTCACGCAGTAAAACATTGATATTAGCTAACGCAGCAGCACAGCAAACAGGATTGCCACCAAAAGTTGTGATGTGGCCAAGCATTGGGCTGTGAGTCAGTTGACTCATGTTTTCTATTGACGATACAAATGCCCCAATCGGCATTCCTCCGCCAAAAGCTTTGGCAATGGTGAGGATATCCGGAACTACATTAAAATGCTCAAAGGCAAACATCTTTCCCGTTCTTCCAAAACCGGTTTGAATTTCATCAAAGATCAGTAGTGTGCCAGTTTCATCACATCGCTTTCGCAAGGCTTTTATGTAACTCTCATCTGGAATTCTTACCCCCGCATCACCCATTATCGGCTCAATAATTACTGCTGCGGTGCGCTCGTTAATCAATTCCAATTGCTCTAGATTGTTCAATTCAATAAATGAGCTTCCTGGCACAAATGGGCGAAAGGCACGTTTTTTAGTCTCGTTGCCTGTAACGCTGAGTGAACCATGGGTGGCACCATGATAACTTCCTTTGATTGCAACGACTTCGTGCCTGCCGGTTGCGCGTTTCGCTAGTTTGAGTGCAGCCTCATTAGCTTCTGTTCCAGAATTTACGAAGTAGCTGCTGTTGAGCGAATGCGGTAAGATGGTCGCGAGCTTCTCTGCCAGCAAGTTTTGTGGCGCTTGGCTTATTTCACCATAAGGAATCAGGTGTAAGAATCGGTCTGCCTGTGCTTTGATTGCGCTCACTACTTCCGGATGACAGTGGCCAACATTGGATACGGCCAAACCAGAAATAAGATCCAAATACCGCTTACCAGACTTATCATAGAGATAGCAGCCTTCAGCCTCTACAATTTCTAAACCCAGAGGGTAGGGGCTGGTCTGAGCTAAATGCGATGAAAACGACATATTAATTTGAGCTATATCTTGATACTCCAAACTCTACAAAAGCCAAAGTTAAAACAAGGCAAATTTCAAGCACGAAATATGTGATTGCTAGACCCGTTATAGAATGGCTATTTTGAAGCAATAGCAATACACTTAAAACACAATAAGCAATGTTTAAGATTGCGATTGAAACAATGGCTTTTATAG
>JALRDM010000141.1 GCA_023262195.1 Salibacteraceae bacterium
ATATAATGCTAGTAGGCTGAGTTGAACGAATAGAATCTTCGTGCGCTCTAATGGAATCGAGAGTCGTTTGATATCTCTCATATTCAACCTGAGCTAATCGAGCCTCTTCTTTCTGTTTTTCAATAGCCTTACTGCTTTCTCCTTGATAATTAAACTCAAAGGAAATTGATTCATATCCCTCATCAGGAATTGTAAAACTCTTTACTAAGTTATACTCTGTATAAACTGTAAAAGAGCTCTTTATTGGAATAAAGAATCTAGCATCACCATATTTATCGGTTTCTTCAATTAATGTGTCTCCAGAGGATAAAACAATAGAAATTGTTTCCTTATCAATTTGACGGTCTTGATAATCTCTAAAGTTAAAAGTGAAATCTATAAACCTGTAGGTATATCTAGTTCCTGACCAAGTCGAGTAACCCCTATCCCCAGAATAGATTAAACGTTCATTTATAGAATCCCCGCAGTTTACTGAATATTGATTTCCAATCGGAAGCAGAATTTTTAGAATCCCTTGATTATTTGTTGTTGCAGTAAATTTGCTCACTTCATTATTTTCAAATGTCACGTCAGCATTTTTAAATGGGGAGCCAATTGGGTTAAGGACTTTAAGAATTATGAGCGCTTCATCACTAGTTGGAGTTAAGCTGCCTTGACCAAACGCCTTTGAGAAAAGGAGTATTATTATATAACAGATATGTAAGGATGACTTAACCATATGTTTGATTCGACCACCATTCAAAGAATTTTAATCTCTTTATTTACTGGTTCAAGTTTAAATAGTGTTTGATTAAAATCTGGTTTATGATCATTACACTTCCTATAACGGCAGAAGATAGCAAGTAGTATGCTCAGCACGAAAATTCTTTGCGGATCGGGTAGAATTAAGTAAATCTCACTGTAAAGAAGGCACACCGGGAGAGCACTTCATTAAGTACATTCGCAGATTAGAGTGCGAATGGATCCGCAGCTTTGCCATTTGCCGCGAATTGGAAAGGCAATTTAAAGATGCGGCACAAGATATTTTACCATGATAGAAGTTGTAAATAAGCTCCTGAATCAAGTTTTCGGAAACAAAAGCGACAAGGATATTAAAGAACTGTTGCCTATTGTAAATGAGATCAATCAAAACTTTGAATCGTATGTATCGCTTACTAACGATCAGCTGCGGGGCAAGACTTATGAGTTAAGAGCGCGCATCAAGGAGACCATCAAAGAAGATGAAGCCAAGGTAGCTGAACTTAAATCCAAGATTGAAGACGATAATCTAGACATTGTTCAGAAAGAAGAAATTTATGCTGAAATCGATTCCATCGACAAGAACATTGTAGATCAAGTAGAGGCAACGCTCAAGGAAATATTACCTGAGGCCTTTGCGGTAGTAAAAGAAACCGCAAGGCGTTTCAAAGAGAATGATGAGCTTCAGGTCACCGCTACTGAAATGGACAAGGAGCTGGCTCCAGATCGCAAGCACATTCGTATTGAAGGCGAAAGTGCGTATTGGGCGAATACTTGGGAAGCTGCAGGAAATGACGTGAAGTGGGAAATGCTTCACTACGATGTACAGCTCATTGGTGGCATGGTGCTTCACAGTGGTAAGATTGCAGAAATGGCTACTGGTGAGGGTAAAACATTAGTAGCCACACTACCTGTATACTTAAATGCGCTCAGCGGCAGAGGAGTGCACGTGGTAACGGTAAACGATTACCTCGCTAGACGAGATAGCGAGTGGATGGCCCCGATATTCCAGTTTCATGGATTAACCATCGATTGCATCGATAAGCACCAGCCAAATAGCGAGTCGAGAAGACAAGCATATAGGTGCGATATCACCTATGGCACCAACAATGAATTTGGTTTTGACTATCTACGAGACAACATGGCCGGAAGGCCGAAAGATTTGGTTCAACGTGTGCATAACTATGCCATTGTAGATGAGGTGGATTCCGTGCTGATTGATGATGCACGTACCCCGCTGATTATTTCGGGACCTACGCCAAAAGGTGACCAACAGCAGTTTATAGCCCTCAAGTCTCGAGTGGAGAAATTAGTTTCTGCTCAGCGTAAATTGATCAACGGTTTGCTAGCCGAATCGAAAAAGCTATTGGCTTCGGACAGTGAGAATACTTCGGATAAAAAGCAGCTAGAGGCCAACCTCAAACTCGGTGGCGAGCAACTCCTACGAAGTTTCCGAGGTTTACCAAAAAACAAAGCCCTCATTAAATATTTGAGTGAGCCTGGTGTTCGAACGACACTTCAAAAAACTGAAAACTACTATCTCCAAGATCAGCAGAAAGAAATGCATAAAATCGATGACGAACTATACTTCGTTATTGATGAAAAACAAAATAGCATTGAACTGACGGAGAAAGGAATCGACCTCATCACCGAGCAAGGAGATGATGCATCCTTTTTCATTATGCCCGACATAGGCTCAGAGTTGAGTGACCTAGATAATCGAATTCCAGACAAGGAAGAACGAGCTAAAGTAAAAGACAAGTTAATTACCGACTATGCTGAAAAAGCTGAACGTATTCACGCCATAAACCAACTCCTGAAAGCATATGCCCTTTTTGAAAAGGATGTAGAATACGTGGTAATGGACGGCAAAGTGAAGATTGTGGATGAGCAGACTGGCCGTGTAATGGAGGGACGCAGATATTCTGATGGTCTGCACCAAGCCATCGAAACCAAGGAGAATGTTAAGGTAGAGGCAGCTACTCAAACGTATGCTACCGTTACACTACAGAATTATTTCCGCATGTATAACAAGCTCAGCGGTATGACGGGTACTGCCGAAACTGAGGCTGGGGAATTCTGGGAGATTTACAAGTTGGATGTGGTCGTTATTCCTACCAATCGCCCCATTGCACGTAATGATGATCAGGATCTTGTATATAAAACGGCAAGGGAAAAGTACAACGCTGTAATTGATGAGGTTGAAAAACTGCGAGCTGCTGGTCGACCGATACTAGTGGGTACTACTTCCGTAGAAATTTCTGAATTATTAAGCCGAATGCTCAAAATGCGCAAGATTCCGCATCAAGTACTTAATGCGAAATTGCACCAGAGTGAGGCAGAGGTTGTAGCCGAAGCAGGTAAAGCTGGCACCGTGACCATTGCTACCAATATGGCCGGTCGTGGTACAGACATCAAGCTCGGTGAAGGTGTCAAGGAAGCCGGTGGGTTAGCCATCATCGGCACCGAAAGGCACGAATCAAGGCGAGTAGATAGACAGCTTCGAGGTCGAGCGGGCAGACAAGGTGACCCAGGGTCATCGCAGTTTTTTGTGTCTCTTGAAGACCATTTAATGCGCTTATTCGGATCAGAGCGTATTGCCAAATTGATGGATAGAATGGGCCTCGAAGAAGGAGAGGTAATTCAGCATAGCATGGTGAGTAAGAGCATTGAGCGCGCTCAGAAGAAGGTAGAGGAAAACAACTTCGGGGTGAGGAAACGATTGCTCGAATATGATGACGTAATGAATTCGCAGCGTGAGGTAATCTATAAGAAAAGGCGATATGCGTTGCATGGT
Organism: Salibacteraceae bacterium; assembly: GCA_023262195.1. Taxonomy (GTDB): domain Bacteria; phylum Bacteroidota; class Bacteroidia; order Flavobacteriales_G; family Salibacteraceae; genus SHAN690. The sequence continues at coordinate 3,536 of JALRDM010000141.1, forward strand.
GAGCGTATGGGTGTGGAAACCGCTAATGCCATTCACGATGTGTGTTCTTCCATTGTCACAGAGTATCAAGAGGCAAGAGATTATGAAGGGTTTGAAATGGAACTCCTCACTACCCTCACGCTTGAATGTCCTGTGAACGAAGAAGAATTCTTGAATCAATCAAATCAAGAATTGACTGATTTGGTTTTCAGCAAAGCATTGGAGCATTATGAAAAGAAAAACAAACTAGTTTCTCAACTCGCACTTCCGGTTATCGAACGTGTCAACCAAACTCAAGGAGAGCAGTTTAAAAACATAGAAATTCCGCTCACCGATGGTAAGCGCGGATTGCCCATTGTGGTTGATATGGAAGATGCCTTGGCCAAAGAAGGACGCCCAATCAAACTTGAGCTCGAAAAGACGACTACGCTCGCCATGATTGATGCTCAGTGGAAAGAGCACCTCCGCGAAATGGATGATCTAAGACAGTCTGTGCAGAATGCAGTTTATGAGCAAAAAGACCCTTTGCTTATATACAAGTTTGAGTCGTTCAATCTGTTTGAACAGATGATGGATAAGGTAAATCGTGAAATTGTAAGTTTCTTGTTTAGAGCGAGTTTGCCAAATCAGCAAGCCGCACACGCCACGCAAGGCCCTCAAGTGGATAGCGACTTGTCTCAAGTTACAGCTACCAAGCAAGAAGTTGCTCCAGGCAGTGCGCCTGACCCCAGGGTTGGGCAAAACACTCAGCAACAAGCAGAGGTCAAAAAAGAGCCAGTAAGAGTGGATAAGAAGCCAGGCCGAAATGACAAGGTTGAGATTCGAGATGTAAAAACTGGAGATATTAAGGTGGTAAAATACAAAGTTGCAGAGCCGAAGATTGAGCGTGGAGAATGGGAGATTCTTCAGGTCATGGCTTAACGCAACGATTGTGGAATTTCACATACGGGTATGGGAACCATCTTGTGCTTATTGGCTTGATTCAGCCTACGGTAGATTTTCAGCACCTCGCGTTGTCTAGGATTCAATTCCTCTTCGCCTGCTGAAAACTCCATTGCCCATTCCAGCTCAGGATAAGAAGCTCCAATCTGATCTTCGTCAGTGCGATCGTCCCCCCATAGCCCATCCGTTGGAGGAGCATCAATAATGCTTTGAATGATACCCATGTGCTTGCCGATGGAATAAACCTCTGTTTTATTCAAATCTGCAATAGGGCTTAGGTCCACCCCACCATCACCATATTTGGTATAAAACCCTATTCCGAAATCTTCCACCTTATTGCCGGTACCCAATACTAACATGCCATGTTGCGCGGCCACATGGTAAAGAGTGGTCATTCGTAGTCTAGCACGCGTATTGGCAAGAGCCAAGTTTTGCTCTTTGCTTTCAGGCAGTGCCTTTACCAAATCATCAAATACCTTGGTCAGTTCCACACGTGCCACTGAGACATTATCGAAATGACTTCTCAACCAAGCAATATGATCCTCTGCTCTGTCAACTTGAGATTGAGCCTGGTGTATCGGCATCTCTACACAAATCAATGGCATCCCTGTTTTCGCTCCGAGCGTTGAGGTTACGGCAGAATCAATTCCACCCGAAACACCAATCACAAATCCATTTGTGTTCGATTTATTCGAATAAGCTTGAAGCCATGAAACAATATGATTGACTATACTTTGTTTTTGCATCAGAAAAATACTCCAACATCGAGTGACAACAGAAACGGATTGGCACGTTTCAATTGACTTTCAATAACGTTTCCTGATGCATCAAGTTCAGGACTTCCGTTAGATGCAGGCTTAAGCACACGATTTATATCCTTACCATTAAACATATTGGTAAAAGCATTGTGGAAACCGATTCCAGCGTAAACATTTGTATTTCCTGTGAGGTTGCACTCCGCACCAAGAGTAACGTTTAGACCTAGCCTTAAAAAGTTAATTTCATTTTTAGCCTCCAAATCGTTTTCATCAGCCGGTTGTAACGCGCTGCCGCCAAGCCATGTGTAATCATTGTCAACTCGGGCTCTCGTTCTAAAACCAAGATCAAATCCAATAGCTCCAAAATAGCTCATGTAACCGATGTCTCCCGTCCGCATTTTCAGGAGTATGGGTACAGTTAAATATTGCATTCGATAGGTTCTGCTATTGGCTCCATTAAAAGTAAAAGAGGTGTCCGACTCTTCTACTACCGTTTGCCATGGTTCTGAAAGACCTCCACCACCAGATGTAACGTTAAATCCAGTAGTCAGCAAGTAATTTGGGCTATCACTAAATTTATAATCCATCATCACGCCATAGCCAAAACCAACTCTTGATTGGAGTCCATCACGTTCAAGTTCGGAAATATTTGGTCGAAGCCAGCCTAAATTTGGAGCCGCCATTAAACCAAATCGAAATTTTCGATCATCCATATCACTTTGAGCGCTCATAGCGGTGGACAGCGATAGCAATCCACACACAATAAAAACATTCACAATAAAGTTTGGCCTCATAGTCATGATACGTGCAATTACATTTGCCCCAAATTTAGTCCGGCTCAAACGCGCTTTCACCTTCATGAAACACACACTTCAAACAGCCCTTTGTTTACTTTTTATCCAATTGTTGTTAGTGAGCTGTGATGATGACAAGCTCAATATTGACACTTCGCAGATAGAAATCGAAGTTTCGATGGAACGCCTTGACAGTCTATGGCCAAAAATGACCCCAGTTTCATTCAGACGTGAGCACCCTCGATTACTTGACGAGCATACTGAAGTCTATACCCACTATATTCAAGATGTGTTGAATTTAGGAAAGGTTACCGATTCCAATCTTTTTGCAGCTATCAGGTCTTTCGTAACACACCCTGATTTCTCTGAAGTGTTTGCTGAGGTGAATAGTCAATATGCCGACTTAGGTCCATTGCAAGAGGAATTGGAGTCAGCTTGGCGACACTATAAGTACTATTTCCCTCAGAAACAGGTGCCCAATCATTTGGCCTGCGTTGGCGGTTTTAATTCACCATTTATCATGACCGAAAATGAAGTAGGCATATGCCTAGAATTATTTCTTGGTCGAGACTGTAAATATTACGAATACCTGCAATGGCCTCTATATCAGAGAAAACGTATGACAAATGAACATCTCACACCATGGCTTATGAAGGGTTGGATGGAGACAGAGTATCCGGTCCAGCTCGGTCAAACCACGCTGTTGCAAGACATTATTCATCAAGGCAAAATATTATACTCCCTTGATGCTATTTTACCCCACACTGGCGATACGCTCAAAATTGGATATGCAACCAAAGAACTCAAGTGGGCCAAAGATCATGAGCGCATGGTCTGGGCACACTTTGTCGATAATGAACTCTTGTTTAATTCAGAACCAAGTTTAATAGGAAAATTCACGAATGACGGCCCCTTCACGGTAGATCTTGTTAAAGAATCGCCATCACGAATGGGACATTACATCGGCTGGCAAATCGTTCGTGCGTACATGGAAAATCAGGACACCGTTGATTTAGAAGGCCTCATGCAGACGGAGGCACAAACCATCCTAAATCAAAGCAAATACAAACCATAATCATGGCAGAAAAAGACACAACAATTCAATTCAATGTTTCTCTCGATGAGAATCAGATCCCAAGTGAAATCACTTGGAAAGCAAGCGACAACGATGAAACAGGTAAATGCGATGCTGCCTTTCTTACCATTTGGGATTCTGAAGAAAAGAACACCCTTCGCATCGATCTTTGGACCAAGGATATGATGGTTGATGACATGCAAATCTTTTTTCATCAGATGCTCCTGAGCATGAGCGACACCTATAAGCGAGCTACCGGAGACGATGCCATAAGCAAGGAAATGAAGGAGTTTGCCTTCCGCATGGGTGAGAAGGCTGGCATTTTAAAAAAGGGTGAATAAGGACTTGAGCTGAAGGCTCGATGGCTTGAAACTTTTGTTCTAAATACCACAAATGTGGTATTGCCTCCCCTTAGACCTGACGGTATGTTTGCGTCCTAATTTGAAACTATTCTAAATAAGCAAACATGCATTTCTACAAATCAATTTCCCTATCCCTGATTTTATCTGCAGCGCTTATCACAGGCTGTGAAGACGATGATCCTAGCAACACGCTTCCTGAGCTGATCGATGTACCAGAGACTTACAGCTTTGAAAATGTAAGCTACACCGGACAAACCGATCGTCAGAATCAAATGGAAGAAATGACTACTTACGTCAAATCGGCCAATGCAGAGGGCGTGGTATTGGACTTAGAAGTTTTAACCGCCATGTGGAAGAATACAGGCGATAACGCGAATGGAAATTTCAGTTTCTCATCCACAAAACAATTGAAAGACAAGTGCTTTGCCCCAGATCAACCCTTGATTGAATCGTATTTGAGGATGGCTGTAAATGCCAGCGAAAGCACGGAGTTTGGCTCGAATGGAGTTGCGGGAAGAATAACCTCTGCCGATGGAAGTGAAGCACGGCTTTACGATGAAAACGGTTGGGAGCCCGCGCAATTGATTGAAAAAACGATCATGGGAGCTGTATTCTATTATCAGGCGGTGACCATTTACATGGGCTCAGAGAAAATGGATGTCGATAATGAAACAGTTGTTCCCGGTGAAGGAACAGAAATGCAGCACCATTGGGACGAAGCCTATGGCTATTTAGGCGCAACGAACGATTTTCCAGAGGACACCGAGAACGTAAGGTTTTGGGCGAATTACTGCAATGGTCGCGACCCAATAATTGAATCAAACGAGAAGCTCAGTGGCGCCTTGAGAACAGGAAGAGCGGCTATTGATATTGATGACCTCGAAATCCGAGATCAAGCCATCACCGTAGCACGGGAAGAATGGGAAAAAGTTGTGGCCGCCACGGCCATTCACTATTTAAACGATGGTATTCAGAACCTAGCTGATGACTACGAGCGCAATCATGATTTATCTGAGGCATACGCATTCATTCACAGTTTGATGTACAACGAAGAAAAGAGCATCACCAATGCCGAAATAGAAGAGGTGAAAGCACTCATGGGTGAAAACTTTTATGAAGTCACAGCCGAAGGCTTGACTGCTGCCCGAGACAAACTCGCTGTAATATTCGGAATGGAAGACGTCAAAACCTTACTGTAATGAATAAGCTGACTGGTTTAATATTGGTTTTGCTGCTAAGCTTTGGATGCAAGGAAGATGATCCAACAGAAGTAGAAGATACATTCGATAAAGGAGCGATGCTCACGAATGTGGCCAACAATGTAATCATTCCAAGTTACAGCGAATGGGAGACCAATGCGAAGGTCCTACTCGAAGCTGCCGAAGTATTCAATGATAAGCCTAATGAGACCAATTTAACCAGCTTGCGCGCTGCTTTTATTGAAGCACACAAAAGCTGGAATGGTTGTTCGATTTTTGAATTTGGACCTGCAGCCGATCAAAATACTCGACTGACCATAAATACGTTCCCAACGGATACAGGCCAGATTGAGTCGAATATTTCAAGCAATGATTATGACCTTAAGAGCGCGCAAAACGCAGATGCCAAGGGTTTTGCTGCCATTGACTACGTGCTTTTTATTGATGATCAACTTTTACTCAGCAATCCCGCACGCGCACAATATGTAATTGAAAATGCCCAACAGATATTTGATCGAGCTAGTGAAATTAGCAGCGCTTGGGCTGCCTATAAAGACGAGTTTGCAAGCAACACATCTTCAAGTGCTGGGAGTAGCATTAGCAATCTGATCAACGAATTAAACTATGAATTTGAACTCGTGAAAAATGCTCGGGTAGGTATTCCATTAGGAAAGAAAACTTTAGGCGTAACCCAAGTAGAAAAATTGGAAGGGTTCTATTCTGATGAATCAACTCAACTCGCTCAAAGCAATATTCAGGGCATCAAAGAAGCTTTCACCGGTGGCAGCGGACTTGGATTGGATGATTACTTGGATGATCTTGATGCACAAAAGGACGGTCAAAAACTGAGTGCTGCCCTCATAACCTTATTCGATGAAATTGAAGAGGACCTTAGCAATTTTAACCTCAAGACTTCCATTGAAAATAATCCTAGTGAATTGGACCCCGTTTACAATAAGATTGAGCGTCTTGTGGTTCTTCTCAAAACCGATATGCCTTCCCAACTTGGTGTACAGATCACCTATCAAGACAATGACGGGGATTAAACCATTCCTTCATAGATTAATAGATCGAAAAGTGTCCATCAGTCCGTTGGTCACTTTTCGTGTTTTATTCGGTCTGCTCATGTTTGCCAGTGTGGTGCGCTTTTGGACCAATGGATGGATCGAAAAGCAATACATTGAGCCCAGCCTTCATTTTAAATATTTCGGCTTTCACTGGATTCCTGAACCTAGCACTCCTGGCATTTATCTGCTATTTATCCTCGTTGGATTAAGCGCGCTAGGTATCGCATTGGGTTTGGTATATCGACTATCTACAATTCTATTTTTCCTTTCATTTACGTACATCGAATTGATCGATGCCACCTATTACCTCAACCATTATTATTTCGTCAGCCTTGTTGGATTCCTGCTCATTTTTATGCCGGCTCACCGACTGCATTCCTTGGATGTACGATTCGGACTCACTAAGTCTACCACAAAAGTTCCAGCAGGCTATATAAGCCTGATTAAGTTTCAGCTTACCATCGTGTATCTGTTTGCGGGGATTGCCAAGCTCAATGCCGATTGGCTCCTGCATGCCATGCCATTAGCACTATGGCTACCGGCCCAAGATCACTTGCCGATTATCGGCCCGTTCATGAAGTTGGAAATTACACCCTACTTGATGAGCTGGGCTGGAGCCATTTATGATCTCACCATTCCATTTCTGCTGATCATTTCTAGAACCCGGACCCTCGCCTATCTGATGGTGATTGCATTTCACTTAATGACCTGGTGGTTTTTTCAAATTGGCATGTTCCCATTCATCATGATTGGCGCAACGCTCATCTTTTTCTCTCCAGCCTTCCATGAACGGGTTCAATCATGGCTTTTATCAGATAAGTCTATTGTGAGCGCCCCTCATGCACATCCTGTTTCAATTCGCTCATGGGCGCTCTTTCCTGCAGCATGTTTCATACTCTTTCAAGTAGCATTTCCATTCAGGTATTTATCCTATGACGGAAACCCATTCTGGCACGAACAAGGTTATCGGTATGGTTGGAGGGTAATGCTTATTGAAAAGGCTGGCTATGCTCAGTTCAAAGTTGTCAATGGCCGAGGTCAGAAGATCGAGGTGGACAACAAGGACTTTTTGACGCCAGTTCAAGAAAAAATGATGAGCACCCAACCCGATTTTATGATTCAATATGCCAAGATTCTTAAGAATCACTATAAATCCATCGGAGTTGACGTTGCGGCAGTGAATGCAGATGTTCACGTAACGCTCAATGGGAGGTCGAGCAAACCATACATCAAACCAGAGGTTGACCTTGCAGCGCAGGTAGATTCCTGGCAACCCAAAACATGGATCTTACCCTTTGAGTCCTGAGAATTACGATTTGCATAATCGCCCTGTTGCTTCTTGGAGTGTTGGCATATGCTCAGGAGATTGTAATCAATCTGGATGTAGAAAAAGCGGCTGCAAAAACTGCCGTTGCCTTCTTAAATAACACCGATCAGTCTTTTGAAGCCGATGCAAATGGTACGATCAAGATTCAACCGGAGGTACATGGTAAGCACGTAATTACCCTTTTTATTGAAGGCTACCAATCGCGTACCGAAGAGGTATATACAAACCAGCCTCCGTATACATTTGAGATGACTCCACTGGGTGAGATACTCCAAGCCGTGGAAATTGAAGACACCAAAAAATCTGGTACTGGTCACGGTTATTTGCGATACATCGAGGTTGACGGCATATATGCTGCTAAGAAAAATGAGGTTATTGTTCCAAGTGATATGGCGGTGAATCAGGCAAGCAACAATGGTCGTCAGTTGTTTGCTAAGGTTCCTGGGGTAAACGTGCAAGAAACCGATGCTGGAGGACTACAAATGGGAGTTGGAGCTCGTGGATTAGACCCCAAACGAACCACCAACTTTAATACGCGCCAAGATGGATATGACATTGCTGCAGATGCATTGGGGTATCCAGAAAGTTATTACACTGCCCCCATCGAAGCAGTGAAACAAATAGAATTGGTGCGTGGAGCAGCATCACTGCAATATGGCACCCAATTTGGCGGATTACTGAATTTCAGGATGAAGCGAGGCGCAGAAAACACCCCGCTCGAATTGGTCTCGAGACAAACCATTGGCAGCTATGATTTCTTCAATTCATTCAATAGTTTAGGTGGAAGTAAAAACGGCTGGAATTATTATGGCTACTACCAACACAAAAAAGGCAGTGGATGGAGGCCAAACAGCTTTTTTAATTCCAATGGAGCATACCTCCAGATAGGTCGTAAAATCGGTGAAAATTGGTCCATAGACATTGCATACACCCATCACCACTATGTGGCCAAACAACCCGGTGGTTTGACGGATCGCATGTTTGAAGAAAATCCCGCACAGAGCGTAAGAGACCGAAACTGGTTCAAAGTGAATTGGAATATCGCGGCTGCTACGATTAATGGTAAAATCACCAAGAACCTCAGCTTAAACAGCAAGACCTTCATGGTCATGGGAGAACGTGGTGCACTTGGTTTCTTGGGTAACATCAATAGGATTGATACCCTCGGGAATCGCGATCTTATTTTGGGAGAATACTTTAATCTGGGTAATGAAACCCGATTTATACAGCGCTTTAACGTTGGATCAAACCCGGGTGCAATTTTGGTCGGAACAAGACTGTATCAAGGAAGGACACGAAGCCGCCAAGGCGATGCCCAAGGATTTGATGACGCCAACTTCAACTTTATCAACCCAGAATACCTTGAAGGATCAGACTTCACCTTTCCTTCACAAAACGTCTCACTATTCTCGGAGGCCCTAATTCCGTTGAGCTGCTTTTGGTACATTACTCCGGGGGTTCGATATGAATACATC
>JALRDM010000148.1 GCA_023262195.1 Salibacteraceae bacterium
CCAAATCCTTCAAAGTAGGAGGGAAACAACAATGCGTTGGCTGCACCCGTAACCTTCACGAGTTCATCAAATGGGAGGTGACCCAAGAAGATAATATCTTCAGCATAGTTTGACTTTGCCAGTGCATCATCCATCTCATTATAGCGCCAAAGTGGGTTGCCAATCATTACAAGCTTTGAGCTTCCACCTGTGTTTCGATAAAGCTCGTAGGCGTTTATTATGCCATGAATATTCTTACGATATGAGAAACTTCCTAAAAATACAAAATACTCAGAATCAAAAACATGTTTGGCTCTTATCGATTTGATTTCCGTTTCGGTAAGGGGTCTGAATCTTTTGTTGCAACCATTATGTGCAACACTTATTTTTTCAGGTTCGATCCCATAGGTCGTAGCTATATCCTTGGCCGAATATTCGCTTACGGTAATAATATTTCGAGCTTTTTGAGCAAACCGAGGAAAGTAACTTCGGTAGTAGTTGGAGTATGCTTTGGGTAAATCTTGGGGTCGGTGCTCAAAGTTGAGATCATGAATGACTGGCACTTGGGGTATCCGTGTTCTCGTAGACAAGAATCCATCGGGTGAAAAGAACAAGTCTGCTTTCCACTGTTTGATCGCCTTTGGGATGCTATACTCAAAATACATGCGGTAGAGCAGTGGGTGTCGAGCTTGAGGAAAAAGCACCTTGGCCCATACGTTGTCAGCATAAATGAAGTTTTCAGAAAACTCCCGATCAAAAAGAAATAGGAATTCGTGTTGAGGGTTGTTGGTGACCAACCGCTGCAAAACCTCGTGCGAAAACCATCCGATTCCGTCAAGCTTGCCCTGTATGAGCATGCGGGTATTAACTGCTATTCGCACGGCACAAATGTATCCGTATCAAATAACGCGCTGTGGTTAATTAAAGTCGGCATTCTCCTGGCTCGTAGTCCACTTTGGCACATTCTGCATGACAATCGTTGGCATAGGTTTTACCATCACAGCCACAAACTGGTGCGTAGACTTCATAGCAAATGCACAATGGGTCTGGCTTTGCCTTGCATTTGTTGCAAGAGTTTAATACAACCAGCAGGAATAGGGAAGATAGAGTAATAAATACATGGTTCATGATATACGATTCGGTTTAATTCAGCGTACTTTGTTGACCTAGCCTAACGCTGAAAATGAAAAGAAATTTTTCTGTCAACCTACTTTTTTTAGTTGTCCTGAATTTATTGATCAAGCCGATTTATGTTTTCGGCATTGAAGTGGGCATCCAAAACACTGTTGGTCCCGCGGAGTATGGTCTTTATTATGCCATGTTCAATTTCACTTTTCTATTTAATGTGGTTTTGGATATGGGCATCAATAATTTTCAAAAGATTAAGGTGGCAGAAGACAATTTGATGGGCATTCGAAACATGACCACCTTGCTTCCATTAAAGGCGGTATTAAGCCTGTTATACTTTGCTGTCACCATTGGTGCCGCTCTGATTATTGGTTTCGAGGGCAGATATTGGTTTTTTATTGTGGTATTAATGTTTAACCATGTGCTGTCAGCATTTCTGCTCTTGCTCCGGGCAAATATCAGCGGCCTACAATTGTTTTTTAGAGACAGCATTGTGTCGGTTATTGATCGTGGTATTCTGATTTTGGCCATCGGATATTTATTATGGTTTAGTCATCTGCCATTTCACATAGAGTATTTGGCCATTCTGCAAACGGCAGCCTATATTATCGCCATTATCACAGCGCTGCTGATTACACCTGCTGCCTCACGCAGTTTCTCATTTCAATTGGATATAGGTAAAATGCGTTCGATGATACGCGCTACTTGGCCCTACGCATTACTCATTTTACTTATGACTGCCTACAATAAACTCGATGGAGTAATGCTAGAGCGGTTGGCCCAAGATGGTTTGGTTGAGGCCGGTATTTATGCTCAAGCATACCGAATTATCGATGCTGGAAACAGCTTTGCCTTTTTGTATGCGGGAATGTTATTACCCATTTTTTCGAGGTTGATTTCAACAAATAAGAGCGATGATTTGAGGAATATGATTGATCAAGGAGCGCGCTTTTTGGTCATTCCCGCTGGTCTTGCCTCCGTCCTGATGGTTTACAAGGCAGAATGGTTCATGGACCTCTTATACACGAGTTCGGTCGTTGAATCCGCCAATGCTTTTCAGTGGCTGATGGGTTCCTTTTTATTTATCTGCATGGGCTATGTTTTTGGCACATACCTCACAGCGAGCAATCAACTTGCGGCAATGAATTGGATAGCATTTGCAGCGGTGATAGTTAATATCACACTCAATGTTGCTTTGATACCCAACTTGGGTG
>JALRDM010000149.1 GCA_023262195.1 Salibacteraceae bacterium
TCTGCCAGTACAGCTATTTCAACGATACCCGCTGTTGTCTCTAATTTTGATATGTATTTATCGTCTTTAAAAATCATTATCATCTTACTCGGCAGCATTTCTAGCATGATGTTGTTAGAGTCAAGCTCAGAGTAGGAAACATCGTATTCTATGATGCCTTGATCAATGTCAGCTTGAAATTCAGCTTCAGGGCCACAACCAGCAAGGATTAAAATAACTGCAAGCAGGCAATAGAATAGGTTATGGTTTAGGCTAGGAATTGTCATGAGACGCTAATCAGTAAAAATAACCATGCGATTGAATCCAAAAACACAATTCTATATTTCTTCAATCAGAACCTGAAGCTACCTTCGCACCATGAAGAACAAAGCGATTGAATTAGTTATTCAAGAGTCAGAAATTGGAGCCGGTACTCGCGGTAGCAGTCTTGGTCCATCGGCTTTGAAGTTAGCATCTCTTAATTTAGAGATTGACTTCTTTAAACAGTATCCTTCACGCATTGTGCGTAATCAAAATGACGCTCTTTTTGCGGAGGACACTTTTCCTTACGCTAAGTATATTGATAGTATTTCAGTGGTATATTCTGCTCACTGCAAAGAAGTTAGTTCAGTTTTATTGAACCAAAGATTTCCACTTGTAGTTTCTGCTGATCACGCCTCTGCAGCAGCTACAATTGCAGGCATTGTGAAGGCGTTTCCGGATAAAAGACTGGGTGTAGTTTGGATCGATGCGCATGCAGATCTGCATTCGCCATACACCACTCCTTCAGGAAATGTTCATGGAATGCCACTGGCTTGTGCCTTAGGTTTAGATAATCTAGATCGACAAATCAATGAACCCGATCCAAGAGGAGTGGAGCATTGGGAGGCCATGAAAGCTTTGGGTGGTAAATCACCAAGTTTTAAAACTACTGACTTGAGATTTGTAGGAGTTCGAGATACGGAGGAACCAGAAAATCACTTCATGTCAAAGTACAAAATACCTAACTATACTGTGGATCAACTCAGAAATGCCGGTCCAAAGAAGATCGCTGGTGAACTGCTTGATAGCCTTAGCGACTGCGATATATTGTATGTTTCGTTTGATGTGGACTCTATGGATCCAGACGTGGTAAGCTATGGTACTGGAACGCCCGTGAAAAATGGTTTGCTGCCAGATGAAGCTAGAGACTTAATTCATGAATTGGTAAAAGACTCGCGACTTGTGTGTTTTGAAGTTGTGGAAGTGAATCCACTACTTGACAATAAGTATAATAAAATGGCTGAGGAAACCCTGAAAATCTTAGACTCAACTGCCAAGATTATTGCATCATGAATTTAATTCAAATCATCTCCGCAGAGGCCTCTTCCATAATTTCTGAAGCGTTAGGTCAAGATGTAAAACCTGATCAAATACAAATTGACCAAACCAGAAAGGAGTTTGTAGGAGACTTCACTATCGTAGTGTTTCCATTCGTAAAGCTGTTTAAAAAAGCACCTGAACAGGTAGGTGTAATGATTGGAGATATTTTGAAAGAGCGGGTTTCAGAGGTCTCTGGATATAATGTTGTAAAGGGTTTCTTAAACCTGGAACTGACCGATGTATTTTGGGTCTCGATATTGCAAAACCTTCTTGATAAGGATGCCCTTGATGAGAGCAATGAAAATAATACCGTACTTGTTGAGTTCAGCTCTCCTAACACCAACAAACCATTGCACCTTGGGCACCTCAGAAATATTTTCTTAGGTGATGCTGTGAGCGCTTTGAAAGCATTTGCTGGAAACAAAGTGATTCGTACACAGATTATCAATGATCGCGGGGTGCATATATGTAAAAGCATGCTTGCATGGCAGCGATGGGGGAATGGTGAAACCCCTGATTCGAGTGGTTTAAAAGGAGATAAGCTTGTTGGTAAATACTACGTGATTTTTGATCAAAAGCTGAAAGAGCAGATTGCAAGCCTTGTAAAAGATGGTATGTCTGAGGAGGAAGCGAAAAAAGAAGCACCACTACTAAAAGAGGTGCAAGAGATGCTTGTCAGTTGGGAAAGTGGAGACCCTGAGGTTGTAAAGCTTTGGCAAAGATTGAATGGCTGGGTTTATGAAGGTTTTGGCGAGACATACCAGCGCATGGAAGTTTCTTTTGACCGCCACTATTATGAGTCAGATACATACCTAACTGGTCGAGATATGGTGCTTGATGGCCTAGAAAAAGGTTTGTTCTTCAAAAAAGACAATGGCTCCGTCTGGGTTGATTTATCTGAAGATGGTTTGGATGAAAAGCTTCTTTTAAGAGCAGATGGTACCTCAGTTTACATGACACAGGATATTGGTACGGCATATAATCGCTTTAAAGACTATCCAGACATGCATCAAGCCATTTATACGGTTGGTGATGAACAAGATTATCACTTCAAAGTATTGTTTTTAGTACTAGAAAAGCTTGGTTTTGGTTGGGCTAAAAACTGTGAGCATCTGAGTTATGGCATGGTCGATCTTCCTAGTGGTAAAATGAAGTCTCGTGAAGGCACTGTAGTAGATGCAGATGATTTAATGGACGAGGTAGTGAATGCTGCCAAGGA
>JALRDM010000153.1 GCA_023262195.1 Salibacteraceae bacterium
TGAGCCAAGAGTTAGTATTTGGAGATGGCCCCATCGCAGAAGCTGAGGTGCAACTTGAGGCCTTTGAAGATTTGTGTTTTGAACTGGCCCGCGAAATGGACTTCGGTTTAAATACAGACTTGCCCTAGCATAAAGGTTAATTTAAGGCCTTAAAGAATCACGTATTATTCTACTACGACCAAGAAGTAGTTCTTTTTACCACGTTGAAGCAAGATGTATTTTCCATCGATGAGATCGGACGAGGTAACGCTGTGCTGATCGGCAACCTTCGTTTTGTTTACCGAGATACTGTTTTCCTTTAGTGCCCTTCGTGCCTCACCGTTGGACTTTAAAAATCCAGTGTTTTCCACCAACAGCGACATAATATCACAGCCGGCTTCCACCTGAGATTTTGCAATGGTAGCTTGAGGTACTCCTTCAAATACATCCAATACAGTTGCTGAATCTAAAGACATTAATGCCTCGCTGGTACCCTTGCCAAAAAGCACTTGCGATGCTACCTCTGCCTTCTTGTAATCCTCTTTCGAGTGTACGCGACTCGTAAGCTCTTCAGCCAATTCATTTTGCATCAACCTCAAATGTGGCGCTTGGCTGTGCTCTGCTTCCAATGCTTCAATTTCATCTTTGGTTTTTGTAGAGAACACGCGCATATAATTGCCCACATCTGCGTCAGCAGTATTCAATAGGAATTGATAGAATTTATATGGCGAAGTTCTATTTGGATCGAGCCAAATGTTGCCACCCTCAGATTTTCCAAACTTGGTTCCATCTGCCTTTTTGATCAATGGTGTGGTTAAGGCCGAAACTTGTCCGGACTCAAGCCTGCGCACAAGCTCGGTGCCTGTAGTGATGTTTCCCCATTGATCGCTGCCGCCCAGTTGAATTTGGCAGTTATGATTTTTCCATAAGTAGTAAAAATCATAGCCTTGAATCAGTTGGTAACTAAACTCCGTGAAGGACATTCCATTTTCAAGTCGATTTTTTACCGAGTCTTTCGCCAGCATATAGTTTACACTAATGTGTTTTCCCACGTCACGAATAAATTCGAGGAAACCAAATTCTTTAAACCAATCGTAATTGTTTACAATCTGTGCAGCGTGCTCTCCTTCAAAATCTAGGAAATTCTCGAGTTGTTTTCTCTGGCATGCTAGGTTATAGTTAAGCTGATCTATGTCCAATAGATTGCGCTCTGCCGACTTCCCACTCGGATCACCTACCATGCCCGTTGCTCCACCTACCAAAGCGATGGGCTTATTTCCTGTGCGTTGGAAATGCATCAGAGTCATCACCTGCACCATATTACCGATCCCTAACGAATCTGCAGTTGGGTCAAACCCAATGTATCCGGTCACGGGCCCCTGGTTAAACAAGTTCTCAGTATCTGGAGTCATGTCATGCAACATGTTTCTCCAGCGCAATTCTTCCACAAAATTGTTCATGGTCTAGATCTGATTTTGGCCGCGAAAATAACCCGATGCAACGGGTCGTTTACAAACTGGGCGATTACTCGTTGATAATCTCAAAAAGCTTGTCGAGGTTAGGGGTCAGAATTATCTCAATCCTGCGGTTTTTAGCCTTGCCCTCCGCAGTGTCATTTGATGCCACGGGCATATACTCACCTCTACCTGCAGCGGTAAGCATGACTTGTTTCATTTGCCCTTCATTGGTCATAATCTTCACTACTGAAGTCGCCCGCATCACACTTAAGTCCCAGTTGTCTTTAATAGCTCCTGCACCATTAAATGGGTCGGTATCGGTGTGGCCCTCTACAAGAACGGTGATGTCTGACTCGTCTTTGATTACCTGTGCGAGATCGATCAGCGCTTTTTTGCCTTCTGCATTGATTACGGTGCTGCCGCTTGGGAAAAGCAATTGGGCTTCGAGGCTTACATAGATTTTTCCGTTGCGTTGCTCTACGGTGAGTCCTTTATCTTTAAAACCAAGCAGTGCGTTGGCAATACGATCTTTCAGTGCACGGACCGCAGCGTCCTTTTCAGCAATGATGGCTTCCAATTCTTTCACC
>JALRDM010000177.1 GCA_023262195.1 Salibacteraceae bacterium
AAAGGCACCTTCATCTTGTAAACAATAACCTCAATGCTTTTCACAAAAGGAAATTTCACATCCAATGCTACAGCCGTGTTTTTCGCTACCGTTTCTATTAAATCACACCTTTTAGCCATTTCTTGTTTGGCAATTTCCATAACTGACACGTAATCCACAGCCTCATTAATGTTGTCCGAATCTGCGGCCATCTCCATATCATAGTCAATCAGTATGTCCACTTTGAATGTTCCTCCCGTTTTTCTTTCGAGTGGGTGGCAACCGTGATAAGCGAAAAACTCTAAATCCTTAATTGAGAGTCTAGCCATTTTTAAGTCGCTCTATTCCTTTTCTGAGTCGGTTGATGGAGTTCTCCTTGCCCAAAAACTCCATAATTTCGAACATATTAGGTCCAAACCCTTGCCCAGTGATGAGCACTCTAAGAATTGGCATTGCTGCGCCCATCCCTATTTCATTTTTCTCTAAATGATTCATAAACGCTGCATGGAGCGTCTCGGCTTCAAAATCTGTTGTTTCAAAAAGGTCAATCAGTGACAATACAATGCCTTCTGAATCAGCTTTCCATTTCTTGTTAATGGTCTTTTGGTCATAAGACACTGGTGCTTCTAGCAGATATCTGCCTTCAACCATGTCTTCTACAAACGTGGCCCGCTCCTTCATCAAATCAATGTAAGCAGGAAGCTTATCCTGCTCAATGTTCAGCCCTTCTTGAGTCAATGCTTCTAAAAGCGCAGGGCCGCTTTGTTCTGTGGTTTTATCACGTAAATATTGTTGGTTGTACCACTTTGTTTTGTCCACATCAAACTTCGAACCCGATTTTCCTACGCGTTCGATGCTAAAGTCTTCAATCAGCTCGCTCATGGTATAGAGCTCCTTATCGGTTCCTGGATTCCAACCCAAAAACGCCAACGTGTTTATAAAAGCCTCTGGGAAATATCCCTTCTCACGATATCCTGAAGAGATCTCTCCCGTCTTCGGGTCTTTCCATTCAAGTGGAAATACTGGAAACCCTAATCGGTCGCCATCGCGCTTGCTCAATTTTCCGTTACCATCCGGTCGCAAAATCAATGGTAAATGGGCAAATTGCGGGCGGCTGTCTTCCCACCCCAGATATTGATACAATAAAATATGGGTAGGCGCTGAAGGTAGCCACTCTTCTCCCCTAATGACATGAGTGATCTTCATAAGATGGTCATCGACAATATTTGCCAAATGATAGGTAGGCATACCATCAGATTTGAATAACACCTTGTCATCCATAGCATTGGTGTTGACCTGTACCCAACCTCTAATCATGTCATTAAAGCGCACTTCTTCATTTCTTGGAACCTTCAATCGTATGGTGTAAGGCTCGCCAGAATCAAGTCTAGTTCGCACTTCGTCCGCAGAAAGTGTCAAGGAGTTTTTCATAGTCATCCGCACAGATGCATTATACTGAGGGCTGGGAACTTTGGCTTTGGTAAGCCGATCGCGCATGGCTTCAAGTTCATCGGGTGTGTCAAACGCATAATAGGCATGACCTGATTCAATCAACTGATCGGCATATTCGCGATACAAGTGCTTACGCTCACTTTGCCTATATGGACCATAATCTCCCCCATTCCAAGGGCTTTCAACTGGAATCATACTCAACCAGTCCAATGATTCTTTGATGTAATCTTCCGCTCCAGGAACATACCTGGTCTGGTCGGTGTCCTCGATTCTCAATATAAAGTCTCCGCCATTTTTTTTCGCGAAGAGGAAATTAAATAATGCTGTGCGCACGCCTCCCATGTGCAATGGTCCTGTGGGGCTTGGAGCAAATCGAACTCGAACTTTGGTCATAATCTTTTAAAAAAGGGTGCAAAGATAAGCGCCTGTGAGGAGGCTGGCAGCATGCGAGCGCTCCATTCTTAACCGCCATTAACATTCGTCCATCTTAATGGTTGATATATTTGATCACTGGCCATGAATCAACTCGAAGAATTAAAGAAAAATATTGGCGATTACATCGATAAGCAGAACCGAAAGGACCTGCTGAGAGGTCTGATTTTATCAGCAATCTCAGCACTATCGTTGTGGATTGTGCTGGCATTGCTTGAGTACTTTGGCAATTTCAGTGAAACCACGCGCACGGCACTCTTCTATTCCTTTATAATCTTCACCATTACCGTGCTTACACTGCGCGTCTTCGTGCCCATCTTGCGTATGTTTGGCCTTATTCGATCGTTGGACACAAACGAAGCAGCCAAACGAATAGGTAACTCCATGAAGCCCGTGGAAGACAAGCTCATTAATACCATAGCCCTGAGCAACACCTTTGATGGTTCATCAAATCATTTGGTTATGGCAAGTATCAATCAAAGGGGCCAAACCCTCAACCGCTATGATTTTGCAGAACTTATAAAACTAGACGACATTCTTTCGCTGGTCAAGTACTTGGTCATGCCGATTATTGTATTTATCACGCTGTCTCTACTCAGCCCTGCTTCCTTAATCGATAGCTCAATGAGGCTTATCAAATACGATCAGAGCTTTGTTCCACCTGCGCCCTTCGAGTTTGAAATTCAAAATGAAAACCTAGTGGCTATAGAAGGCGAACCATTTACTGTGATGGTAACCACAAACGGCAGATCACTGCCCACGCAGGTTTACATGACGGTTGGCGATAAGAAGATAAGAATGAAGCAAACTTCTGCCGGTAGCTTTGAATACACACTCGATCGAATGAAAGAGTCTGTAGCCGTCTCATTCTCGGCAGTTAGTGTGAGTTCTGATCGATATGAAATTAAGGTAAAGAAAACCCCGAAAATTCTGAGAAATATTGCTCAAATTATTCCACCGGCATATACAAAACTGGATGTTTCAAGACGCGCGAACCAAAGTCAAATTTCGGTGGCTGAAGGAACACAGATTGCGTGGAATTTTGATGTTGACAATACCACATCGGCCATTTTAATTGATGGTGATAGTAACATTGAGCTACAGAGCGATCAACCTTCATTCGAATCGCAGTTTCGTGCGAATAAACGCCTCAGACTCGCCTTGCGCAGTGTCGATCAACTTACCGATACGGCTGAGATTGTCATCGATGTTATCCCTGATCGGTTTCCACATATACAGGTAGACGCACGAGCTGATTCTGCTGCACCTGGCTTATTATTTTTCAATGGTGAAATATCCGATGACTACGGCTTTAGCCAGTTTCATTTTAAGGTCGAAAAAATTTCAAAGACGGGTCGTTCTGTATTAATTGCAGAACGCCTTGACCTTGGCTCTAATAATCTTCAATCTTTCTCATTCATCGGAAACCTAGATACGCTTGTGCTCGACACTGAGGAGTCACTTGAGTATTATTTTGAAGTCTTTGATAACGATGGTATAAACGGAGCAAAATCTACCCGTTCCCAAACATGGAAACTAGATGTGCCGAGCAAGGATGAATTACGCTCAATGAATGAGGAGGCAGCAGACGAATCGAAGCAAGCGCTGCAAGAAAAACAAGACGATCTCTCCAAGGCCAACAAAGACCTGGATGAGCTTAAAAAGGACCTGCTTCAGAAAAAAAGGCCCGACTGGCAAGACAAAGAAAAACTCAAAGAGCTGGTAGAAGAACGACAAGAAATGCTCAAGCAACTTGAGGAGAAGATGAATAAGCAGCGCCAGCAAAATGAGTTAAACACTAAATTCAATCAGTATTCTGAGGAGCTTTTGGACAAGCAAAAACAAATTGAAGAGCTTTTCGAAGAGTTGTTTGACGAAGAATTTAAGGAGAAATATAATGAGCTCAAAGAGCTCATGGACAAGCTTAACAAGGACCAAATGCTCGATAAGCTGGACGAAATGAAGTTGGACAACGAACAGCTCGAAAAAGAACTCGATAGAACATTAGAATTATTCAAGGAATTGGAGTTTGAGCAAAAGCTTGAAGAGGCTTTAGAAAAAACCAAGCAACTTGCTGAAGATCAAAAAGAGCTCAAGGAAAAAACGGAAGAAAAAAACGAATCGAAAGAAGCCCTTACTGAAGCTCAAAAAGACTTGGAAAAAGATTTGGATGAATTGAAAAAGGAACTCGATAAGCTAGAAGAGCTAAACAATGAGCTTGAGGAAAAGAATAATTTGCCCGATCAGTCTGATCAGAAGCAAAAGGCTACTGAAAGTATGCAGAAGGCAAGCGAGGAGTTGGACAAGAAAAACAATAAAAAGGCAAGCGAATCGCAGGAGGATGCACAAGATGCCCTCGAAGAAATGCAACAGCAATTAGAATCTTTTCAAGAACAGCAAGCCCAAGAACAAGCGTCAGAGAACCTTGAGGACATGCGCCAAATTTTGGAAAACCTCATCGATCTATCGCATCATCAAGAGCGAATAATGCAAGACTTGAAGACAACCAAGGCGCGCGACCCAAAATTTGTTGATTTAGCGAAGGAGCAAAAAGACATTATTGATGATACTAAGGTAGTAGAAGACTCTATTTTGGCCTTAAGCAAGCGTATGCCAGAACTCAGCTCGAAATTGAACAAAGAGATTAGCAGCGTAAAAAACAATATGGACATTGCCCTTGATAACATGACCAATCAGCGGCCAAATCAAGAGAAGAAGCACTTGGAAACAACCTTGGTGAAACAGCAATTGTCCATGACATCGCTTAACAACCTCGCTATTCTTTTCGATAGCATGATTCAACAAGCACAGCAACACGCCAATTCTAAAATGAAAGGAAATGGTAAATGCGATAAACCAGGCAGCGGTAAAGGCGGTAAAACATCGGCCAAAAGCATGAAACAAGCTCAAGAACAGCTGAATAAGCAGCTTGAAAAGATGCGCAAAGCCATGGAAAAAGGCGAAAACCCTAAAGGCCAAAAACCAGGACAAAAGCCCGGTAGCGGTGGTAGTGGTGGTATGAGTAAAGAGTTAGCAAGGATGGCGGCTCAACAAGCGGCCATTAGACAGGAGTTGAGAAAACTAAGTCAATCGCTGAATGAAGAAGGAAGAAAACCGGGTTCAGCATTGAAAGAACTCGAGAAGCTCATGGAGCAAACCGAGGAAGACATACTCTACCAAAATATTACCCAGGAGACTATGCGCAGGCAACAAAAGATCATGACCAAACTTCTGGAATCTGAAAAAGCAGATCGCGAACGAGAAATGGAAGAAAAACGAGAGTCAAAATCCAATAATTCGCGCTACGAGATCCCTGATTCTATCTGGGAGGAATATATCAAAGCCAAGGAAAAAGAAATTGAATTGTATAAAACTCTTCCCCCAAATTTGAAACCCTATTATCAAAATAGAGTAAATCACTACTTTAACCAATTCGGTCAAGAATGAAGCTTCGATTTCAAGATAAAATCACCCTCAATTCAGCGCTTGAAG
>JALRDM010000217.1 GCA_023262195.1 Salibacteraceae bacterium
TGGATATCCTGGGCTCCTTCGGGACTTTAGAGTTTAATCAAGAACATAAATCACTGGTATTAGAATGAAAAGAATATTGACTTTGGTGTTTGGGCTGGCAGGGCTAGTGGTTCAGGCACAAGAAACTACAGAACGCATCGAGGCGTTCAAAAAGCAAATTTCGAGAACCCCTTTTATGGTTTGGGAGTGGTCGGATGAAGATTCTGTGAGAGCCTATCAAGATACTATAGATGGCATTTTTAAGATGTTCTATAAAGACTTCTATGATGAGGAGTTTTCAGAGTTTTTTGCCTTCTACTATGATGCTGAGTTGGTATACGATGGTTCCATCACAAGGCAGATGATTCGGGATTGGAATTCAATGGAATTGGACTCAATGTATTACCATGATATCCTAGATGAGCCGAATGCTTACGATGGTGATTCATTGGCTGCGGATGTTCGCAAATTATATGGGGTGAAATGGAATGAACCATACTATGCATCTGGAGGTGCGATTACTTTGGAGCAAGCCACGTTGGAGTTAGATACCATAGATGGAGACTTATACTTCTCAATGACCTACATAAGAATGCTAGAGGATTCGACTAATATGAATTCTAACGCACTCTACGACAAGCTCGAGATGGATGAATCTGAAATGTTCGGTGTTCTAGCCAGTTATGATTTTTCAGGTCAGTGGTTAGGCAGGACCTTTAATGTTACTTATGATTTGGCAACGCTAGAGCCCTTGTCATCATACACGATAGATAGTATGCTCATTGTGGAATTCAATCCCATTGAAGGTGGTGGCCGTCAAGTTAAGCCAGTCAAAGTTTTTAATGATGGTTACTCAGGGTCACCATGGGAAACGGTCATGCTCCCGAATGACGATAGCGCCATGATTGTATATGCCTCTTTTCAAGAGCCAGCTTGGGCGGATACTGCGAATTTAATTTGGGTTGATCAGGACACCCTCAGGTATATTATTCATGTAAAGCCACCTGCAATAGAGGCAATGGGGGAAGAATTGCCTGAAGGTCAGGGGTTCGCTTGGTATTGGGATTTCAGTAGAATTAAAGCTAAAGAAGAAGATGAGTAAGGAAGAAGTGAAGGAATATAGCTGGAAGGATTTGAATGATATGTTCATTGCATATATGATGCATTATAATCCACAGTTTTTGGAAGAGCACGAAGTGCAGTTTATTGAATTGAGAAACGGAGAGGTTGTCTTTGAGATGACTAAGCTCTATCAAAATTTAAAAATGCCTTTGAGCCAGTTAGAGAAATTCAAATTTGTCCTCAATGATAGAGGGCCAGTGTTTTACGATAAGCTTATGACGAAGATGGAGATCCTGAGTAAAATGGATCAGGTGATAATTGATTTAGAAATGTACTTGAGTGAGAATAGGTCCGGGACCCGTGGACATGCCATTGGTAGTGTCCTAACTAAGTATAAAAAAGGAAGAGAGTTTTTTGAAAGTATACATTGTTAATAAAGAGGAAAGATGAAAAGAACAGTCGCCACAATTTTTTCGGTAGCCATTTTGGGAGCTGCCATGTTTTTAGCTCATGCGTACAAGACGCGTGGAGATCAGAACGGTATTATATCCGTTACGGGTTTAGGGAGTATAGATTTTGAAAGTGATGAAATCTATTGGTCCGGTACCTTTTATGCGGAGAATGAGGATTTGTCCGTTGGTTTTGCGGAGATCAAGCGCAATAGGAAGAAGGTTGAACAGTATCTGCTGGATAAAGGGCTGAGTAAAGATGAAATCAGGTTTAAACAGGTTGGTACTTATGAGAACGAGAAAAGTGTCTACAATGATGAAGGCAAATACATAGGGTCAGAGTTTGATTCCTATGAGTTGAGTCAGAATGTTGTGGTGAATTCTAAGAACCTAGATTTGGTTGCGGATATCTCTCGAGAAATTTCTGAGTTGTTGAATGAAGGCGTACAGATCCGTTCGGATAATCCAAAATACTACTACAGTAAACTTGATGAATTGAAACTGAACCTCATCGAGCAAGCCAGTGAAAATGGTCGCATACGTGCAGAGCAGATCGCAAAGAATAGCAAGTCTGCTCTTGAAGGTTTGAAGAGTGCAAAGCTTGGGGTATTTCAGATCCTTGGATACAAC
>JALRDM010000246.1 GCA_023262195.1 Salibacteraceae bacterium
CAATGTCCCCTTTTTGTAGAATGTATTCACGTGGCAATGTGTCACTAGCCTCAGCATAGGTATAGTTCCTTTTTGGCTTCAGCATCACGCTCGGATTAAACAGCTTGCAGCTCGATATAGAGATGGCAATGATAAAACCGAATAGGATAACAAGTCTTCTTTTCATATTATTTGGAAAGCACTTTGAAATACAAAGTAAAGTGATTTTTGATTTAAGTTTCGTTTTTTTCTTCTAAAAGTTTCTCATACAAAGCGGCAACATCAGCACATAGACGCGCATAATCAAATCGCTGAGCTACGTAGTTTTCTCCACTCTGGCCAAAATCCTTTCTGAGCATTTCATCCTCAGCCAGTTGAAGCACATACTCGGTAAATTGATCCGTATCATCCGTGGTGGTGAGGTAGGCTGACCTATTTACATCTACGATGTCGTGAATGCCACCAACTTGTGTTGACACGATGGGTTTGCCAGCGCTTTGAGCTTCGATCAAGCTCACGGGAGTACCTTCATTCAGAGAGGTGAGGCACACAATATCGCAACCTGCGTACACCCAATCTACCTCTTTAATCCATGAGGTGAAGCACAAGGGGGATTTTTCATTCGGTGCTTCATTCTGTGTAAATGTCAATCCTAGTCCTGAGGCGTAGGCTTCCAAATGATCTCTCGACTCACCATCACCAACAATAAAAAATCGGAGTTTGCTATTCTTTTGGAAAGCTGTTTGTGCAACCTTCAGAAAAAACTCGTGATTTTTTATTGGAACAAGCCGACCTACAATACCTACGGCAATTTCGTTTTCATGTAGTCCATATTTCGCCCTGAAATCCACCCTCTTCTCGGCTCTTCTTTCTCTGAATCTCGATAAATCAAAGCCCAATGGAATTACCTTGATTTTATCAGGTTTACAGATTCCATGTTCGATGCTCAACTCATGCTTTTGTTGATTGCTTATGGCAATGATGGCCGTTGATCGCTTGGACAAATAGCGCTCGATGGCCTTATAGAAATTGGTTTTTAAACTTCCGAAGTATGAGTGAAAAACATGTCCATGAAATGTATGTACGATCACAGGCACATTTTTACGAATTGCCGCGAGTCGCCCGAGGGTTCCTGCCTTGGAGGCATGGGTGTGCACCACATGAGGTTTGTATTCATCTATGATCCTAACAAGCTCTTGGTAAGCTGTCCAATCTCCAGTACCTATGTATCTCATCATAGACGAAATCACTCGAGGCTTAATCTCAAGGTTTTCTAATATGTATTGGGAACTCGCTTCATGCTCATCTTTGGATCCTCCTACAAGAAGAGTTTCAAAACCTTCACCAAGGTATTTAGTGAGATACGCAGCATTATACGTTGGTCCACCTAAGTTGAACCGGTTGATGATGCGTAAGACTCTGATTTTTTCCTTGGCCATTTAAATCATGTGGTTTTTATACCATGACTGAAAAACAAGGTAGGCCCAAGCCCATGTGGCACTATCACCAGGATTATTGGAGTAAAGCTTTCGCTCAATTTCCTCCAAAGATTTTGGATTAAACACGCCTTGATGTTCGATCAAATCTAGATCAGAAATTGCAGCCTTGAAATCCTCTTTTAACTCACCTCTAAACCATTCGAGCAGTGGTACTTCAAATCCTTTCTTTGGATTATTGAGTATTTCATTTGGTAATTTATCACTGAATGCATCGGTTAATATCTTCTTCTTGCTGGTGTGATTTAGTTTGAACATCACCGGAAGCTTGAATGCGTATTGCACAATGAGGTGATCGAGCAGGGGAGTGCGTACCTCAAGATTATGTATCATACTGCCTTGATCCACTTTAAAGAGCATATCATTCGCAAGCACCATTTGTGCATCCGTCAGCAGTGTTTCGTTAAGCGTTCCGTTTTTAGTGATGAACCTCAACAAAAAATCTTTTCGCTTCTTGTAATTGTGCCCGTCATCTGAAAGGCGCTGCTCCCGTGGCAGCATTGCCTCTTTCATCAGGTAGTTGGCTTGCTCTTCATTCATGATTCCTGCCCAGCGCCAGTATCTATCCTTGGGACCAAGTTTAAATCCGTCTGAAAACCTGTTCAATTGACGAACCAAGTTGGATAGTTTTCCGCTTCTAGAGTTGGGCAATATGCCCCAAAACGGTCCCAGATTGCCGACCATATGTTCTTTAAAGGCAGGATAACGTACTCGAAACTCAGCTGAATGTTTGTTGTATCCGCCAAAAAGCTCGTCACCGCCATCGCCACTCAAAGCTACTTTTACATGTGTGCGCACATGCTTTGATAACAGATTTACATTGACCATTGAACTGTCTCCAAATGGTTCATCCAAATGATTTAAAACTTGGCGTGCAGATTCGTATAGGTCTTTTTGTCGAACTGGAATTTCATGATGTGTTAATCCTGCTTTCTTCGCCACAACCCTTGCTGCCGAGGTTTCGTCAAAGTGATCATACTCAGGGAATCCGATTGTGAATGCTTCAATATCCTCTTTCTCTTCTTTAGCTATGGTGGCTATGATGCTTGAGTCAATGCCTCCACTTAGAAATGTGCCCACAGGCACATCTGCTATCAAACGCTTTCGCACTGATTCGCGCACAAAACGCTTGAGCACTTTCTGCGATTGGCTATAATCATGTGCTGTGAGCTTTTTTGCCTCTTCTTCATTAAGCGGAATCTGATACCACTGGTTTTTCTCTACGTGCACCTTTTCCTTATTCCAAGTAATGGTCAAGTGATAGCCCGGTTCAAGCTTATAGAAGTTTTTGAGGATTGTAGCCGGAGCGGGTATGTAATTCAATTTGAAATAAGTAAATACTGAAAATAGTTTATAATGGCTCAAAACTATTGCCTAGCTCATCAAAAGACATGAGTCAGAGTAAACTGAAAAATCTTACCAAGTACTGGCTTAGTTGGACTGTTCTGCTAATGAGCCTTGCAGTGCTGACAGTTCCGATTCAAGTAGACGCAGTCTCACCAGAAGATTTGGCATCAAACAGCGACCACACTCGGCT
>JALRDM010000326.1 GCA_023262195.1 Salibacteraceae bacterium
TATATGGGTTATTGTAAAATACCCGTGTATTAGGATTTTGCAAATTAGTGGGCTTGCTATGGGCCATATACATCGCTACGGTTGTACACGTATGTGTATACAAGGGTCCCCTTGTATACGGTCTGTCAACAGATTCAGCATCAAGCGATGGCTTGAATCTCTTCGTCGTGCTTGGCCAGCAGGTTTCGCAGCTTCACCTTGAACGACGGCGTCAACATCTCGTTGTCGGTGGTCCACTCTTCAGGGTCAAGAATGAGGGTCTTGGCGATCTCGTAACCCTTCCAATCGGGAGCGACCATGTTGTTCTTGTTCTCTAGTTAGCGTCTTCATTATCCCACATTTTTAATAAACTTATCACGAAAATATAAACTATTATAACAAATCCTATAGATAAGGCAAGCTCTAAAATCATATTTCATTACCCCAATAATTGGGAATTCGCCAGTATGTTTCAGTGTTTCATAATACAAACTCTCCTCTTGAATTTTGCTGCGCTGATACATGGTTTCCATAGCACCTAAAACACCACCTCGCTCGGTGATACGGTCAAATTCGGCCAATACAGCCTCTTCTACCAAGTCGGTCAACTCTTCAATGATGAATGAACCTTGGAGCGGATTCTCATTTTTCGCTAATCCTAGCTCTTTATTGATGATTAACTGAATGGCCATCGCCCTGCGTACACTCTCTTCGGTGGGCGTAGTAATGGCTTCATCGTAGGCGTTAGTGTGCAGCGAGTTGCAGTTATCATAGATCGCATACAGCGCCTGAAGTGTAGTGCGAATATCATTGAAGTCAATCTCTTGCGCATGCAGGCTTCTACCACTGGTTTGAATGTGATACTTCAACATTTGCGCACGAGGATTAGCTCCGTACTTATGCTTAAGCGCCTTTGCCCAAAGTCTTCTAGCAACTCTACCAATCACCGCATATTCAGGATCTATCCCATTGCTAAAGAAGAAGCTCAGATTGGGACCGAAGGCGTTGATGTCCATCCCACGACTGAGGTAATACTCCACATAAGTAAATCCGTTGGCCAAGGTAAATGCCAATTGTGAAATCGGATTGGCACCGGCTTCGGCAATGTGATATCCGCTGATGGAAACCGAATAAAAGTTGCGCACTTTATGGTTGATGAAACTCTCTTGTACGTCTCCCATAAGGCGTAAAGCAAATTCTGTACTGAAAATGCAAGTGTTTTGCGCTTGATCTTCTTTCAAAATATCTGCTTGAACGGTACCACGTACTACGCTCATGGTATCTGCCTTAATCTTTTGGTACACATCATTGGGCAACACTTGATCACCTGTGATACCCAAGAGCATTAGTCCAAGACCATCATTGCCTTCGGGTATTTCGCCCTGATATTTTGGTCTATCCAAGCCTCTGTCCTCCCAGATTGCTTTGAGTTTCTTTTCCACATCCTTTTCAAGCCCATTGGCATTAATGTATTTCTCACAGGCTTGATCAATGGCGGCATTCATAAAGAAACCAAGCAGCATTGGTGCTGGACCATTAATGGTCATGGATACCGATGTTTTGGGGTCGCTCAGATCAAAACCCGAGTATAATTTCTTGGCATCATCTAGGCAACAAATGCTCACACCTGAATTACCAACCTTACCGTAGATATCTGGTCTATGGTCAGGGTCGTTACCATATAGCGTTACAGAGTCAAAGGCTGTACTTAAACGCTTTGCTGGCATACCGAGGCTTACATAATGAAACCTTCGGTTGGTTCGTTCAGGACCACCTTCCCCTGCAAACATTCGGGTTGGGTCTTCGCCTTCCCTCTTAAATGGGAATAGCCCTGCCGTGTAAGGAAACTGCCCTGGAACATTTTCTTGAAGTGACCAATTCAAAATATCACCCCAACTTCGATACTTGGGAGTAGAAACCTTTGGAATTTGATTATGACTCAACGACTCAGAATGCGTTTTGATTTTAAGCTCTTTATCGCGCACTTTAAACGTGTAATACTCATCCTTATAACGCTGCATCTCATCGCCAAAGGCTTGCAGTGTATCCCAGTTGTGCGGATCGAGGTCTTTTTTAATTTGCTCGAATTTTTGAATCAAAGATTCTAGTTCTCCACCGTTGCCGGTGGCCCTTGATTCTTGACCATTGACTTTAAGCTGATCCTCACCCCCGAACAATTGTATGGCATGATTTAGCCCATATAGCTTATCGGCAACCTCGGCTTGCTCCTCAGCTTTTTTATCATAAGCTCTATTGTTCTCTGCAATTTCACTCAGATATCGAGTACGTGCAGGCGGAATGATGAAAATCTTCTCACTCATCTCATCGGTGATCTCAAAGGTTGACTTGAGGTCGGTTGCACCGGCTTTCTCTACCAACAAATCCATGATCTGCTTGTAAAGCGTATTCATACCAGGATCGTTAAACTGACTTGCTATGGTTCC
Organism: Salibacteraceae bacterium; assembly: GCA_023262195.1. Lineage (GTDB taxonomy): Bacteria > Bacteroidota > Bacteroidia > Flavobacteriales_G > Salibacteraceae > SHAN690. The sequence goes on from JALRDM010000326.1 coordinate 2,424, forward strand.
AAATACTGGAATATCATCATCGGGAGTATCCCAGAGCTGATGATTTCGTTTGTACTGCTTCTTCACATCTCTAACCGCATCAAGCGCTCCCCGTTTGTCAAACTTGTTTACAGCCACGATATCTGCAAAATCGAGCATATCAATTTTTTCCAGTTGCGTGGCAGCGCCAAACTCAGGAGTCATTACATAGAGGCTCGCATCACTGTGGTCAAGGATTTCGGTATCACTTTGTCCAATGCCTGAAGTCTCAAGAATGATTAAATCAAAATTGCATGCCTTTAGAATGTCAAGTGCCTCTTTCACGTGCTTGCTCAAGGCTAGATTGCTTTGACGCGTGGCGAGGGAGCGCATGTAAACCCGCTCGTTGCGAATGGCGTTCATTCGAATGCGATCTCCCAAAAGTGCTCCGCCTGTTTTGCGCTTCGAAGGATCTACAGAAACAATGGCGAGTGTTTTATCTTCAAAATCGAGTAAAAACCTGCGGACCAATTCATCGACTAATGAGCTCTTCCCTGCCCCACCCGTGCCTGTAATTCCGAGGATGGGAGCATTACTTTTTTCGGCCAACTCATGAATCTTGGCCATTTCATTCTTAAAGCCATCAGGATTGTTTTCCGCAGCAGAAATTAACCGTGCTATCGAGCCTCGGTCTTTTGCGGACAAATGACCAACCTCTCCATTGAGATTAACGCCAGTTGGAAAATCTGCTTTTTCAAGCATATCATTGATCATGCCTTGCAAACCCATAGCTCGTCCATCGTCTGGATGATATATGCGTGCGATGCCATATTTGTGAAGTTCCTCAATCTCTTCGGGTAGAATGGTTCCACCACCACCACCAAAGATTTTAATATGTCCAGCACCTTTTTCTTTGAGCAGGTCATACATGTATTTGAAATACTCATTGTGCCCGCCTTGGTAACTCGTCATGGCTATTGCTTGAGCATCTTCTTGAATAGCACAATTCACCACTTCTTCCACACTTCGATCGTGGCCTAAGTGGATTACTTCAGCTCCAGTACTTTGAATAATTCTGCGCATTATATTGATGGCAGCATCGTGCCCATCAAATAAAGAGGCCGCTGTTACAATTCGAATTTTATTCTTTGGAGTATATGGAGCTACTTGTTGCATGCGCGCTGAATTAAAATAGGCTGCAAAGATAAAATAAGGCGTTGGCTTTTAGGCGTAGGATGATTGGACTAGTTTCGTCACAAATCTGGTTTATGAAATCAATCCGAATGATCCTAGCAAGCCTGGCAGTAATGATAGTCGTTGCTTCTTGCGCAGAACTCAATTAATGAAACTTCTCGACATCAAATAGAGATTATGCTCCAGATGTGAGAAATGCAATTGAAGCCAAGAAACTGAGGGAGATGGCCTTTATCATATTTAGTTTGTTTTAGTTTATCGCTGCGTGTAAGATGTTTGGTGCTAAATGACATTAACTTCCCGTTCAAGTATTATTCCGAATTGTTGATCTATACTTTCAATAATTTGCTCAGATAAATCGAAGATTTGTTGTCCAGATGCACCACCATAATTGACCAATACTAAGGCTTGTTTCTCGTGCACACCGTAGTTACCTACGCGCATTCCTTTAAAACCTGCTTGTTCGATCAACCATCCTGCCGCAACTTTGACTTTACCATCTCCACTCGGATAACCAACCATATCACTATACTCCGTTTTTAGTTGATCGAAAGCTGATTGGTAAATTACAGGATTTTTGAAGAACGAACCGCTGTTTCCAATCTTAGCGGGATCTGGCAGTTTACTTTGCCTAATGGTAATTACCGCATCACTAATCGCTTTGATAGACAAGTCTTGAACTTTCATGCGCTCAAGTTCGGCCTCAATGGCGCCATAACTGGTATTAAAGTTGGGTTTTTTACTTAATCTAAAAGTAACGGAGGCAATCAATGCTTTGTCTTTGAGGGCACGTTTAAAAATACTCTCTCGATAACCGAAATTGCATTCATCCCGAGAGAATGATTGCCAAGATTTATCGTCTATGATATACGCCTGTAATGAGTCGAAAACCGATTCAATTTCCACTCCGTAGGCACCTATATTCTGCATTGGTGCTGTACCTACATTGCCAGGAATAAGCGATAAATTCTCAATACCAGCCCATCCATTTTGAATGCAGTATATGACAAACTGATGCCAATTTTCCCCGGCACCCACCTGTACAAAAACATGATCATCCGTCTCCCTGAGAACCTTAATCCCAGCAACTTCAACCCTTAAAACTATTCCTTCAATGTCCTTAGTTAGAAGTAGGTTACTTCCTCCCCCAAGGATAAGGCTCGGTTTATTGTAAGTTGAATTGAAATACTCTTCTATATTTGATTCGGTGCGGAGGTGCACGAGCTTCTCTGTGCGTACACTAATACCAAACGTGTTGTATTGAAGTAAATCTACATTGGTTTCAACGTCCATAAAGCGAAGTTGCTCAAATGCCTTTTGCTTTGAACCTGTGAGAGCTAAAGATTAACAGGGAAACATTGTTGAAAACTACAAACGCTTTCGCGCAGCAATCATGGCTTTACAATGAGTTGCATAAAGCTAGGAATATTATGCCGGCGCAGCATCGATTTGGTATGTTCCTAGGCGCCATGTTTGCATGGATCGATCAGTACATCTTTAGAGGCAAGCTACCTTTTACTTATTTCAATAACATGCTTCCTATTTTTGCTGCAGCAATAGTTGGTGGAATAGGAAATCCTTTTGGAGCATTTTTAGGAGGATATGTAATCGCTTTTTCTGAAATATTTTTAATTGAACCAATTCCCATACATAACAAAATTTCGTTTTTTGTATTTTAATGCCAGATAATTTTATAACACATATTCCTCTTTTTCCCATAACTTCTATTTTATCCCATAAATCTTCAATAACATTATTTGAAG
>JALRDM010000361.1 GCA_023262195.1 Salibacteraceae bacterium
CTTGGTCTTATCGATGAGTTCAACATCGGAGCGGCATACGAATCACGTTTTTTTCTTCCTGAGGCTGGTTTAGGATCTGTAGCATTATCTGCGCCATTGGCTGGGGGCTCCATAGGAATAATTGGGCATAACTATGGTTACGGTGGTTTTAATCAAAACAGGATAGGGCTAGGGTATGGTAGAAAACTGAGTGACTATTTCAGCTTGGGGGTACAACTCGATTATTTACAAACTCAATTGGGTGACGTCTATGGAAGTCGAAGCAACATTGTTGCAGAGATCGGTATGCTCATCACAGTAAACGAAAAAGTGAGCCTTGCCGCACACGTATTCAACCCAACTCAAGCCCGATTCGCAGATTATGATGATGAGAGAATACCAACTTCGCTACGCATTGGTGGTCAGTATCGATTCTCTGAAAAAGTAATGGCGGTGATGGAGTTGGACAAGGATATAGACCTGCCACTAAATATTAAAAGTGGATTGGAGTACCATCCCGTGGAACCAATTTTCATCAGGCTAGGTTTTGCCACAGCGCAACAAGCGTTAGCTTTTGGCTTGGGTTACCGTTGGCAAAGTGTTAGCGCTGATGTAAGCGCAAATTGGAATCAGATTTTAGGCTTTAGCAGCGGGGTAAGTCTAGGGTATGCCTTTGGAAGTCGGAAGAAAAAGGAATGAAAAAGTTAGGGCTCACTCTTTACTGCATATTGATCGTAGGGGTTTTTTACGGCCAAGAGCGGGTGAGCGATGAGAAACAATCGGCAATAGACCAAATCATAGAGCTCGTAAGTGAGAACCTAGAGACAGAGGAGTTGGATTTCACCACGTTTCTAGAAGACTTAAACCTTTATTATAACCGTCCACTCAACCTTAATCGAGCTACAAGAGATGAACTTGAGCGTCTTTTGTTCTTAACGCCATTTCAGATTGAAGCTTTGATTGACCATAGAAATCAGACGGGTAAATTCAGATCGATATATGAGTTGCAAGCGGTCGAAGGGTTTGATATTTCAACCATTAATGCCTTGCTTCCGTTTGTGGATGTGGCAGAGTCGAGTGCGCGGCCAGATTTACGTTGGAGCGCAATCAAAGAAGAGTCTTCACAAGAAGCATTTATTCGATATCAGCGTGTACTAGAGCAGGTTGAGGGTTTTGCTCCTATCGATGACTCAACACTTCAGGCCAATCCAAACCGAAGATATTTGGGTGATCCAGCGCGTATTTTGACCAGATATCGTTTTCGGTACTTGAATAATATCTCTGTTGGGATCACGGGTGAAAAAGACGCAGGTGAAGAGTTCTTTCAAGGGACACAGCCTCAAGGTTTTGATTTTTATTCGGCCCATGCATATTTTGGCAACTATGGTGCTGTTAAACACGCCATAATTGGTGATTACCAAATTCAGCTTGGACAAGGACTCACGTATTGGACAGGTTTAGCATTCGGCAAGTCAGCCGACATTACCAGCATAAAAAGATCTGCAAGAGAAATAACACCATACGTTTCTGCAGATGAAAACAACTTTCAGCGTGGTGCTGCAGCCACGATCAAGCTATGGGACATAGAAATCACGAGCTTCTTTAGTAGCAAAGGGGTGGATGCGAATCTTTCTGAAATTGACACCAGCGAAACCGATGGCGAGTTTGTAGTTTCAGAATTCAGTTCATTTCAACTGAATGGTTTTCACAGAACACCAGGCGAGCTCGCTGATCGCAAGTCGATTAGAGAAACAAATACAGGCTCACACATCCGACTGGTAAAGGATAAGTTTGAGATTGGAGCTACTGGAGTTTATACCAACTACTCTGGTAACTTTTTGTCAAGTACTCAGTTATACCGAAGCTTTGAGCCGGTTTCAAATTCATTTTTAGTTGGTGGGTTTGACTACCAACTAAGCGTCAGAAATGTTTTGGCGTTTGGTGAATTTAGTCAGCGGTTTGATGGGGGCACGGCTTTTCTAAATGGTGCCATCATCAGTGTCGATCCTCGCTTTGACATCTCCATATATCATCGACATTTTGATGCATCATACGTGTCACCAAGAAGTAACGCAGTAAGTGAGAGCAGCAGAAATATCAACGAAGAAGGATTCTACATCGGTTTTTCAGCAGCATTGAATCGAAAGTGGAAGTTTTCAGGCTTTTATGATGCCTTTCGATTCCCATGGATGCGTTTTCAAGCCAAAGCTCCAACATCAGGAAGTGAATACTTAGCGCAATTGGAGTACAAGCCCAGCCGAAGCTTTATTGCATACGCACGTTATCGATTTGAAGATAAACTCGAAGGATTTGACTTGGGTAATCAGCCAACGGATGAAATCGGAAATAGGCATCGTCATTGGTATCGGCTAAACTGGCAACTAACCATCAACAAAGTCTTATCGTTGCGAAATAGGTTGGAGTTCATTCACGTTGACCTTCCTGAAGGGGAGTCGGAGAGTGGTTGGTTGGTCTATCAAGATGTGGTATTCAAACCAAAATGGCCAGCGAAATATTCATTCAAGCTCAGATACGCGCTGTTCGAGACAGAGAGCTATGATAGTCGGTTATATGCCTATGAACATGATGTGCTCTACAGTTTTAGTGTTCCAGCATATTACAGCAGAGGAAGCAGAGCTTACCTGATTACACAATATGACATTACCCATTGGAGTGATTTAACAGTAAGACTTGCACGAACCTTCTTTTCAGATCGATCTACAAATGGAAGCGGACTTAATGAAATTGACGGCCCAAACCGAACCGATATTCGAATACAGTATCGTGTAAAGTTTTGATTTAAGCCATTTGCTCGCTGAAGTCAGATACGTTATACTTGAAGACATAATCTAGAATCTATGTTCAATAAAACTATCTCTATCTTAATGCTCATGCTCATTGGCATCTTATCATATGCTCAGTCTCCACAGACCTATAAAGGAGCTTACGCTAATGGCTATGCAGAATATAATTATATAGAGAATGATAAGCTCATGAAGTTGTGGAATGGCCGATTCACCTATAAAGATACAATGGAGGTAGCAGGGAGAGGTGAATGCGATGTCTTAATCAATGGCGCATATAAGGATGACCAAAAGTCGGCTATTTGGGTTGCTACGATTAAAGGGTTGGATGGAAATTCTTTGGAAACCAGCACAGGGCCAATGAAGGATGGTATGAAAATCGGCTTATGGACTCATAGGCTAACCATGAATGACAAATACGTAAAAGTGGCCTCAGCATCTTTTACAAGGGATCGATTTACTTCAAAGTTTGAATACAAATACAATCCTTTAGATGCCAGTATTGGCGAATATCAAGAATTAAATGTGGTTGGTTCGTTTGATTCTAAAGGCATGCTTGATGGTGAGTGGACTACTACCTACGTAGGTAAAGATGGGGTGAGAATGCAAGAACTTGCTCGCTATCAGCATGGCGTATTAGCCTTTAGAGTGGTGCACGAATTAGAAACTGGCATTGAGAAAGATCGTTATGATAAAGAGGCTTTTGTTACTGATTTTTGGTCTAAGATGAAATTACCCGATTCAAATGCGGTAATCAACGATGAAAAGTATGGAGTGATTAAAGAGATGTGTCATCAAGAATCCTTGGTTCCGTTGATGAATTCTTGGAATGATTTACGAACAGTTGTTGTAAGCAATATCCATGGCTCAAGTATTCCTACCATGATGATCACGAAGGGTGAAGTGCAGTCTAATAAATACCTCGTTTGTGAACAGAAGATTGTGCCGTGGAATGAAACCCCAAAGGGTATGCTTGAGTGGCAGGAAGAGCAAAGGATACTTAAAGAGTACCAATCCAATATCGCGAATGCAGACAAAGCTTTAGAAGATAAAAACCTAGAGGAGGCGTTGCGTTTATACCGTTTGTCAAGCACCATCAAAAAAGACGAAGACTATCCGCGTGAACAGATTCCCATGGTGGAGCAAATGATTAAAGATAGAGCAACTCAAAATCGCTTGTTGGGTTCGGTTGGTGAAAAGAAGACTATGCTTGATAAAACGCAAAAGAAGCTCATGGATGATGAGACGTTTATGAAGAAGCAAGACAAGTTATATGAGGCTTATGATATGGCTTACTCGGCTCGAATGAGGTCAATGAAAAGTGACCATAGTAAGACTATGACATTCATTGAAAATGACAACATAGAGCCAATCAGTATTCTAGAATTAGAGGCATACGAAGCCTCGCTTGATGAACTTATTCAACTTCAAAACAAGGTTTCATTATTGGTCGGTCAAGACACGAAGGATTTGGAAAAGGAGTTGAAAAAGTTGGATGATACAGGTGAGATAGAAAAGATGCTAAGGCGATGACCTTCGTATTTAATTCTCCAGCACTTTAGGAAAAGAGAGCGTACCATTTTTCATGCTTTTGTAATGGTTCGCCAAAGTTGCCATCATTGTAGAAATGGATTTAATGGCTTCTTGAGTCTCTTCTGAAACTTGACGCTTCCGAAGTTTAAGTACCAAGACTCCAAAAAGACCATTCATCGCAACTTCAATATCCGTTCTGTGTCGGCCATCGCCCTTTGACTTTAGGGTTTCAATGCTGGGTGCAGCTTGTGCGGCTAAGGTTTGATATTCCTTGTCTTGATAAACCGTCATCAGGCTATGGTGCAGATATTGTATTTCAGTCATCAATTCGTTCAGCTCGCTCAGATGGCCTTTTTCTCTAATGTCTTGCTCTGTCATTTGCTGAATTAAGCCCTGATACCATCGCTTCATCTTATCATGTGAGGCTTCATTCAAATTGAACTTTTGCATCACATTGACCTCGATTTCTTCAATATCAAAATTGAAAGACCGAATAAGCTCTTCGATGTGCCACACATAGAGCACATACTCCACAATATTTGTTTCTCGATATTTAAGCGCAATAAACATTATTCACTTGCCGAGTCTGCAGTCTTACTGTTTTGATATTCATCATTTATCGCCTTGACTACTTCTGTCGTAATATCATATTTAGCATCCATGTAAAGAACATCTCCGAGCCCGTTATATCCATAGATCACATCATAGCCATTTTGAGCTGCATATTCATCTAAGAATGTTCTCAATCCTTCAAACAGCCGGTCGTTTTTAGCTTGTTCGCTTTGCATGAGTTGACCTTCCATTTCT
>JALRDM010000019.1 GCA_023262195.1 Salibacteraceae bacterium
GGTTTTATTTCGGGCAATTCGGAGGCCTTAGGAAAACTCCAAGGCTCTGAACCGTTGGCGATGAACCCATCGCTCAAAAACATCACTGGAGTCATGTGCTCCACCGTCAATCGAATTGCTTCACTGATGGCCTCAAAGCAATCAGAAGGGTTGCTGGCAGATACAATGACCAAAGGCGCTTCGCCATTTCTTCCATACATGGCTTGCATCAAGTCGCTTTGTTCCGTTTTGGTTGGCAAACCGGTACTTGGTCCACCGCGCTGTACGTTTATAATAAGGAGTGGAATTTCGAGCGTGATGGCTAAGCCAATGGCTTCACTTTTGAGCGCAATTCCAGGACCACTCGAGGCAGTTACGCCAAGCGCACCTCCGTAGCTAGCGCCAATTGCAGCACAAACGGCCGCGATTTCATCTTCAGCTTGAAAAGTTTTGACTCCGTAATTCTTGTGTCTAGCCAGCTCATGTAGAATATCAGATGCTGGCGTAATGGGGTACGAACCGTAAAAAAGATCTAACCCTGCTTTTTTTGTGGCGACAATGGCACCGAGGGCAGTGGCTTGGTTGCCCATAATGCTTCGATACTCACCAGGAGGCAAATGCGCTGATTCTACCTCATAACGAGAGGTGAACGTTTCATTTGTATCTCCAAAATAATAGCCGGCCTTTAGCACAGCTAAATTGGCATCCTTGATGACTTCTTTATTCGCAAACTTTTCCTCGATGAATTTGCGTGTGGTGTCCATCGATCGATTATACATCCAGAGCAGAAAGCCAAGAACATACATGTTTTTACAGCGATCGATCTCTTTAGAACCGAGCCCAGAATTGACCAAGGCCTCTTTGGTCATTTTGGTGACATCAATCTCGATTACTCGAAATTTATCCAGCGTATCGTCCAACAGCGGATTTGATTCATCTTCATACTTAGCCAAGCGAAGGTTCTTTTTGTCGAAACCGGATGTGTTTGCGATTACGGTTCCTCCAACTTTCAGCTGACTTAAATTTGCCTTGAGTGCAGCAGCATTCATGGCGACCAATACCTCAACATCATCACCAGGGGTGAAGATATCCATGCTGGCAAAATGCAGCTTAAAGCCAGAAACTCCAGCCACGGTCCCTTGAGGGGCTCTAATCTCGGCTGGAAAATTCGGGAAGGTGCTAATATCGTTGCCATAGAGTGCGTTGGTATTGGTGAACAGGCTGCCTGTGAGCTGCATCCCATCACCTGAATCTCCCGCAAAGAGTATGGTTACGTCCTTTTTTTTCTCGGTGGTTTTTGTCATGAACTTCAGTAAAATCCGCTTGCGAATGTAGTGGTTTGAACTTGCTTTAAAGTCGCTGGATAAACGCGCTTAGGTTGAAAATGTTCATAATATGAACCCAGCCTTTCTAAGCTACAATGCCCATATTAGCGTCTTAAATTTCATGAAGCCTACATTTTTAAGATTTTTCTTGCTCATTCTATGGATGGGTGCTTTAACGGTCAGTTCGTGTAGGCGTGAATTGGTTCCTCCTGAAATAGAGAATGAACTTCTTACCCCATTGATCAAATCAAATTTGACCATTGATCAGATAGTGGCTGATTCGTTGCGTTCGGAAGGGGAGGATGGCTTAATTTCTTTGGTTTATCGAAATGAATTGTACTCAGCCGGATTGAATGCATTTGAGCCGCTCAACTCTAGAGAGTTTGAGCGATTTGCAAAACTTCAACAGTTGAAACTATCAGATAGGAGGGTAGTGAATTCTGTTTCCTTGGGCCAATTGGTTCCTGCTTTGGGTTTTTTCAATGGAACAATGCAGCAAATAAATGCCATCAATAATCTCAGTTTCGGTCCCGAAGTTCTTGATGGTTCGGAGTATTTTGATGAAATTACGATCGATTCGGGCTACATGGATGTGACTATCCAAAATGGTCTGCCTACAAGCCTAAACACAATTGAGTTTGAAATTCGCAATAGAGATGCAGGCAACATTGTGGTCGACACCATTTTTGATTTTGTAGATGCTGGGGCTACGGTAACTCGTTCCATGAACATCGCAGGCAAATCAATGGAGTCTTTTTTAGAAGCGTTCGTAACCAACTTCAATGTAGATGCAAGTGATGGTCCTGTTCTCATAGATACTTCGGATGCCATCACAGTTACAGTGAAGATTCGTGATTTGAAGGTGTTTTCTGCAAAAGCTGTTTTTCCCGCCCAAAATATTATTGAAGTTGGCGATACGAATCAGTTAACTGGCATAGGAAACACGAGGGTGACCAGAGCAATTGCGAAGAGTGGTTTTGTGAATGTGGAAGTAGAAAGCACTATTGAAGACACCCTTTACTTTGAATATTTCATTCCAGAAGGGTTGAAGGATGGGCTACCGTTTACAGTGCGAGAGTCAATTAAGCCAGCACCGAGTGGAGGGTCGGTATTCAAGACGTTCAGATACGATGTGTCGGGGTATGAGTTTGGCATGACTGGTTTTCCTATCACCGATCATTATAATGTTTTCTATAGCGAATTGGTGGGGAGAATAGATTCAACAGGAAGAAAAGTGAATATCACTTTAGACGACAGCATTCGAATTTTTGTAAGCCTGAGCGACTTTGTACCCGAGTATATGGAGGGCTATGCTGGAGATACTATGGTAACCATTGGCCCAGAAACGGCCTCTATTGTGTTGTTTGAAAAAATTGCAGGCGGCAGTATGCTTTTCAATTCGGTAAACATGGCGCTCAGTGTAGAAAACGGTAACAATGTACCTATTGATGTTGAGCTCCAAAGCCTTAAAGCCAGAAATAGTTCAACGGGGGAATTGGTAAACATAGACCTAGCAGGTTTGCCTAACCCAATATCTGTGATGGGAGCGTCATCCATATCTGAGCCTTGGATAAGCACTTGGGAAATTGATTCCCGTGACAACGTAAATCAAGCCCTGAGCATTTTCCCAGATGAGTTTGAAGCAGCCCTTACAATCGCCACCAACCCTGATATGAATAGAAATGACTTGACTCAATTTGGGGTAGATTCAAACAAGCTTGTGGCCTTTGCCGATATTGAAATACCGCTTGATTTTGTGGCAACTGGGTTGATTCTTAGGGATACCATAAATTTCAATGGAGCGACCATTCAACAGCCAGAGGGAATTGGCTCAGGTACGCTATACCTTACGGCAAAGAACGCTTTTCCGCTGACATCAGAAATAAAGCTTGAGTTTATGTTGGCCGATGGCACCCGTTTGCAAACCATCACTTTTGACAAGCCCGCAGCAGCTGGTCGCTTGAATGCACCTGTAGAGTCGGTGCTGGCATGGGAGTTTGACCAAACAGTATTTGATAAGCTGTTGATTAGCGATCAAGCAGTAATCACAGCTACTGTTGATAGCCCCAGCGAGGCCACCAAGATTTATTCATCGATGACTTTGGCGCTCAATTTATCTGCCAGATTTAACTATACTCAAGGAGGTAGATGAGAAAGCTAATTGCCTCAATAGTGCTTTCACTGACCATCGGATCAGTGCAATCTCAAAACAACTGGAATTGGAATCAG
>JALRDM010000071.1 GCA_023262195.1 Salibacteraceae bacterium
TGTAGGTTTTAAATCCACCGCCATCAATGCTATATTCCACCGACTTAACACCAGAGGCATCATCACGAGTTCGAAGAGTAATATCGCTCTCGCTGGTGATGAACAATGTATCACGATCCATAAATTGAGGGTTGGCGTAAATTATTCCTGTTTCAGGACCTTCATTATCCATAAATACATTGATGTATTTGTTTCCACTTAAGTTCTCCACCAAATCGTTGGCATCATACTTAACATTGTGTACACCACGAACGTCTGGCATCTTAAACTCAGAGCTATAAGTACCTCGTTCTCCTCCATCAATTCTGTAATAGATGTTCTTCACCCCAGCCTTATTATCAGTGGCAGCTAGAGCAATTGTTGTTCTAGGTGAGATGTATAAGTAGTTTCCTTTATACTGATCACCCTTCACTTCATGCGTAGGTACGGGGGGAATTCGATCCAAATAAAACTTGAATGTGCTTGCGCTTGCACCGCCATCTCCACCTTCCATGTTCTTCACATTATCTAAGGCATAATATTTAAAAACGTGCTCTCCATCACCAAGTCCGGTCATGGGCACCTGACCATAGTATCCTTTAGAATTACCTCCGTCAAAGTTGTAATATGTGGTCTTTACTCCACTCAAATTATCTGTGCTTGTCAGCTTAAGCTTTGTACCTGGTGCAAGTATGTTTCCACCTTTATTGATCCCTACAACTTCATAGGTAGTTTTTGGGGCCGTCAAGTCAACCGTGAAGTCTGAAGACTTAGCCTTCTCATCATTTCCAACATAATCTACTGAGTAGTAATAGAGCGTTTGAGCACCTTCTTTTGATACGCTCACATCATTGCTGTAATCGCTGTATCCACCACCAAGTGCATACTGAGTATTCTTCACACCTGAAACACCATCTCTAGGTGTCAACGAGAAGGTCAAGTTTTTTCCAAAATAAGTTGTCCCTCCTGAGGTATATCTGGGCGCGTTGTCAAATCTCAGCGTAGTAACAGGCGCTAAACCATCTGCGTTAACTTCATATAAAACCTCCTGTAAGGGCTGCACTGTTTTACCTGTTTCTGGGTCAACTGCGTACTTACTCCTGATGTAGTTTGGACCTTCCGTATCCAAATACATTGGCTCAGAATATTCTGGTTTCTTTCCCTTAAGGTCGTAGTTCTTACCATTTGGTTCCGTAGAAAATTTAAGATACATGGGCAGTTGCTTCTGCACATAAATATCGCCTTCACCATTGATGTAAACCTGCTTTTCAAAGCTGGGTTTAGACGGTTCTGATTGCGCAAAAACCACTACTGATAATGCGCTCAGCATTGCTGAAGATAAGTACTTGAGTTGCTTCATAGGTTATTCGTTTCAGTTCCTTTCGAAAAAGGAAAACAAGTATAGGAATAAAAAAGGGAGCATAAGCGCTCCCTTTCAGTAGATTAAGTCAGTTTTCAGTTATTTGATTTTATCGCAAATTGCTTTGAAGGCATCGGGATGATTCATAGCTAAATCAGCCAATACTTTTCGGTTTAGCTCGATGTTCGCACTTGAAGCTTTACCCATAAACTGGCTGTAAGACATTCCATTGATCCGAGCGCCTGCGTTGATTCTTTGAATCCAAAGTGCTCTAAAGTTTCTTTTCTTGAGTTTACGACCGGTGTAACTATACAGCTGAGCTTTCTCAACTGCGTTCTTAGATACGGTCCACACATTCTTTCTGCGACCAAAGTATCCTTTGGCCTGCTTCATGATTTTCTTACGTCTTGCTCGTGACGCTACACTATTTACTGATCTTGGCATTTTATTTTTTGTTTTTGGTCTAAAGCGCCTTTAAATTATTGGACTTAAAGCTCGAGACCGGGTTTAACACTATCCCGAATGGAATTCGGGAAAACCATTTTTATTTACTTGAGATTCAAAAGCGTTTTGATGTTGTTCTCATCAGCAGGATGCACAAGTGCAGCCTTACCTAGACGCTTCTTTTGCACCGTCTCCTTCTTAGTTAGGATGTGGCGCTTAAACGCTTTCTTTCTCTTAATTTTTCCAGTGGCTGTAAGCTTGAATCGCTTTTTAGCGCTGGAATTTGTCTTCATTTTAGGCATTACTTCCTAGTTTTTATATCGACTTAACTACTACTTTTTCTTCTTAGGGGCAAGCATCATAATCATGCGCTTTCCTTCCAGTTTTGGCATCTGCTCCACTGTACCCAATTCTTCGAGTTCAGTAGCTAATCTCAAGAGTAGAATCTCGCCTTTGTCCTTAAACAAGATCGAGCGTCCTCTAAAGAACACAAACGCCTTAATTTTAAAGCCATCCTCCAAGAACTTGACTGCGTGTTTTTTCTTAAACTCATAGTCATGCTCATCAGTGTTTGGTCCAAATCTTATCTCTTTAACTACGACCTTTTGCGCCTTATTCTTAATCTCCTTTTGCTTCTTCTTTTGATCGTACAAGAATTTCTTGTAGTCCAAAATTTTGGCAATAGGTGGATCCGCTTTCTCAGATATCAATACCAAGTCAAGATCTGCATCCTTCGCTTTGGCGATGGCAGCTTGCGTGGTCATGATCTTTGGTTCACCTCCTTCTTGCACTACTCTCACTTGCTGAGCGTAGATGCGTTCGTTGATTTTGTGCTCCGGTTCGCGTTGAATCGGCCTTCTTTGGGGTCGTCTAATTACTTAATTATTTTAGTTAAACTGATAAAATTTCGTTCACATCATTTTGAATGAACTTGGCAAACTCTTCAACCGACATGGTTCCTTGATCTCCCTCTCCTTGCTTGCGTATAGAAACTAGTCCTTCTTCAAGCTCTTTCTCACCTATGATTAACATGTACGGAACCTTTGCTAACTCCGCATCACGTATCTTTCTACCTACTTTCTCTCCCCTGTCGTCTAAAGAGGCGCGAATATCGTAATTCTCAAGGGATTGCAAAATGTTTTTACATCCCTCGTTAAATTTATCTGAGATGGGCAAAATGCGCACTTGCTCCGGTGCTAACCAAAGTGGAAACTTTCCAGCATAATGCTCTATCAAAAATCCAATAAAACGCTCATGAGTACCTAGTGGAGCGCGATGTATAACAATTGGATGTTCATTTTCGTTATTGGAATTCGTATAGGTGAGGTTAAAGCTCAATGGTTGAGCAAAATCTACTTGATTTGTGGCTAGAGTAAACTCCCTACCAATTACACTATAAATCTGAACATCAATCTTAGGTCCATAAAACGCAGCTTCGTCTTCCACTTCCTTGAAAGGAATACCAGATTCCACCAACACCTCGCGCACCATATCTTCTGTTTCTTTCCAAAGCTTTGGGTTGTCTACATATTTCTTTCCTAATTTCTCAGGCGAATGGGTAGAAAACCGCATTATGTACTTGTCAATTCCGAAAATCTTAAAGTACTTCAAATACATGTCATTTACGGCCCTAAACTCATCCGCAAATTGCTCTTTGGTGCAATAAATATGTGCATCATTCATTTGTAAAGAGCGCACCCGCATGAGACCAAAAAGCTCCCCAGATTTTTCATATCGATAGCATGTACCATATTCAGCCAAGCGGAGTGGCAAATCCTTATAACTTTTTGGGGTCGCGTCAAAGATTTTATGGTGATGCGGACAGTTCATGGATTTTAGATAGTATGTAGACCCATCCAATTCCATCGGAGGAAACATACTGTCTTTATAATATGGCAGGTGACCCGAGGTGATATACAAGTTTTCTTTGGCAATGTGTGGAGACTTCACTCGGTGATACCCAGCTTTCTTTTCGGTGGTTTTTGCAAGCTCCTCAAGCTGTTCGATAAGAAATGCACCTTTTGGAAGCCATAACGGCAACCCAGGCCCAACATCATCATCGAATGCAAATAGTTCCAGCTCCTTTCCAATCTTTCTATGGTCTCGTTGCTTTGCCTCCTCAAGCAGCTTTAAATACTCATCAAGCTCTCCTTGCTTAGGAAAGGTAATTCCATAAATACGGGTTAGCATTGGGTTGTTTTCATCACCCCTCCAATATGCTCCAGCGACACTGAGCAGCTTTACGGCTTTTATATATCCAGTGTGGGGAATATGCGGTCCACGGCACAAATCGGTAAACTCACCCTGAGTATAAAACGTGATGTTGCCATCTTCTAAATCATCAATTAGCTCGAGCTTATACTCATCATCCTTTTCCTTGAAGTATACAATGGCTTCTTCCTTTGGGATATTTTTTCGGACGTACTCGTTTTTCTGGCGTGCAAGCTCAATCATTTTCTTTTCCACCTTGGGCAGATCAGCCTCGCTGAACTCATGATCCATGAAATCGATGTCATAGTAAAACCCGTTTTCAATGGGCGGCCCTATCGCCAGCTTGATGCCTGGATATAAAGCCTCCAATGCTTCAGCCATTAAATGTGCAGAGCTGTGCCACATGGTAGACTTCCCATCCTCGTCTTTCCAAGTAAGTAAATTTACACTTGAGTCTTCGGTGATTGGTCGGTTGGCGTCCCAAACTTCTCCGTTTACCTTAGCAGATAAAACATTTCTGGCTAATCCTTCACTGATGCTTTTTGCCACATCCATGGCAGACACGCCACGCTCAAACTCTTTGATGCTGCCATCGGGCAGACTTATTTTCACATTACTCATACTATTCGAAAATGGGTCGGCAAAAGTAAACTTACTTACTTGGCCGCTAAATAAAATTGATGGCTAAAAATCATCAAGGATTATGATTAACGCAGAACCTTTCGGACGAATGCCACCGAAAAATACCCCATGAGAAATACTCCAACGTATCCCTCAATACTCGCAAAAACACGCATGATTCCCACAGGATAAAACTCACCATAACCAATAGTGAGAAAGGTGATGGCACTGTAATAAAATGCTTTGGCTACATCGTTCATTCCGGCAAGCACTTCTCCCCCACCAGTGTCAATGTATGTATCGGCAACTAGTGGGAGAAAGAGATAGATCAGACTAAACAATGAGTAAACCACACCCACCGAAAAGAGCACCCTTGTGGGTTCGGTGGCATACAAGCCAACTTTATCGAATATCAGCCACTTTGTAAACATCACGGGATAAGCCCAGACAGCATTTTTTGGATCACGCTCAACGGCATACTGTAAATCAGCCTTTAATTCGTAGCGCTTATACCATATGTATGCCTTGTCTTCATCGGCATATCTACCTGTAGCGTTGTACGACTCTTTTAGGATTAAAAACTGCTCAGACTTTTGCTTGAGTGTTGAATCTGGTTGGCTCTGTATAAGCTTCAAGACACCGTTTTCTCTCCAATCGATGTATAGATTGCCCAAATTTCGCATGCCTTTCAGTTCTAAAGACTGAATCTTGACCGGACACCTATCCGTAGGCATGATGTCCACAATGTCTCTGACAATGGTGTGAGACAAATCAATTTTACCAACACGGTCAACTCTCAAATCAACATAACTATTGAACTGACACAATTGGAATGAAAGCTTGCGCGCTGTGGTATTGAAGAATAATAATTTACCCTGACCAAACTCAACATTGTCAAAGATGAAATCAGACTCGCTGGCCACATCACTAAAGTTCACATCCCCATTTCCGAATTGAGAAGATCTAAAAACTGCCTTTCCACTTCTAAAGTCAGCTTCAGAAAAATCAATAAATCCATCTCCAAAATCAACACGCTTAAAATCGACCTTACCATGACCAAAATCTACGCGCTTGAAGGAAACTTCGCCACCACCAAACCTTGCCTTATCAAATGACAAACTACCATCACCAAATGTGCTGTAGTGAAAGTCAACACTTCCTTCGCCAAAATGAGTTTCCTTGAACGTTACTTTCTGAGCGCTAAATGAAGCACTTATAAACTCTACATCACCGGAGCCAAAAGATGTGTTGTTAAATGAAATGGATTTTGACTTAACATCGATGTAGTGAAAGTTGATCTTACCTGAACCAAATTGACAGGCCTCAAATGTGGTTGAATCTGCTTCGAATTTGGCATGATAAAACGAAAGCGGTCCGTCTCCAAAAAGGCATTGATCAAAGCTGGTCTTTTGTCCAGTAAATTTTGCATGAACAAAGTCCACACCCTTTTCAATATCAAAATAAGCTCCTTGGGCGTTTAGGTCCCTTAATTCAACCAAGTCTGTCTCCGCTAGGCCTCTATCTTGCCTGTATAGTGAAAGTGAAAAGTCTTTGATGTAGCAACCTTCAAGGTTAAGGGTTTCATGTTCGTCAATCTGTTTATAAACAGTTGCTAAATCCAACACCTGTAGAATACGCCTTTCTCTCTGCCGGCCAGTAAGATCCGTAATGCTCACTTCGACCATATTCGAATTGGCTTCAGTAAAAAAACGGAGGGCGGTTTTTGTGATCACTTGATTGCTGTGGACTAAGGTGGGTTTTTCTGATGATAATTATGTGCGTTTTCTCCTAAGTCGGATATTTAATATCTCTACCCCTAGAGAGAAAAACACGGCAAAATAGATATAGCCTTTAGGGACTTCGTAGTGCAAGCTTTCGACCAAAAGCATAAAACCAATTAGTATTAGAAAAGACAAGGCCAACATCTGGAGAGTGGGGTATCGGTCGATAGTGCGGCTAATTGATTTGGCAAAAAACATCATAATGATGATTGAGATAACCACGGCTGTGATCATTACGGGCAAGTCACGACTCATACCCACGGCTGTGAGTATCGAATCGAAAGAAAACACAACATCGAGTATTACGATTTGCACAATTACGGCTGAAAAACCGCGAGGCTTGTTGTTTCCACCCAATTCATGTTCACTTTTTTCAACCTTGTCGTGGATTTCAGTAATGCTTTTTGCCAAAAGAAACAAACCGCCACCGGCCAAAATCAAATCACGCCCCGATACCTCATGACCGAATATTTCAAAAAGAGGAGCGGTAAAACCAATGATGTAGGATATTCCCATAAGCATGATAATCCTTACGATTAATGCCAATGCCAAACCAATGGTTCTCGCCTTAGATTGCTGATGCTCAGGAAGCTTATTTGAAACGATAGAAATGAAGATGATATTGTCAACTCCGAGTACAATCTCTAAGAAGGTAAGAGTCAAAAGTGCTATCCAAGCTTCTGGGTTGAGAAAAATTTCCATTCTGTTTTTTTCTAAGACTTTGCTAAACTAAAGTTTTGAGCAAAAAAAAGCCCCGAATAATCGGGGCTTAGCTTTTAAGATTTAATTGAGATTACTCCCAAGTTCCTCCAAGTGCATCACATGCAGACTCAGCAGCCTCAGCTTCGTCAGCGTCAAGACCTTCGTACTCAACAACAGTTTCTTGTCCTAAAAGATCGTAAGTACAAGTGTAGTCCTTTGTACATGATGTCATAGTAGCTGCAGCAACAACTGCAACAAAAAATAATACCTTCTTCATTTGTTTGGTTTTTTTGAATTAGCGGAGCGAATATAAGCCTTTTATAGAAAATGTGATTTGGACAAAGAAAAATCTACGTTAAGAATAGGAGTTCAAACCTTTAAAACCGATACCAATACTTGCTATTTACAGATACTAGCCATAAAAAAACCACGTTGATGAAAAGCGGTTTCAGAAAATACAATTAAAAAATCTTAAGCCTTCTCAGCTTCGCATGAGGCTGTAACTAAACCACCGCCACCTTCGTTGGTCTCATCCTCTAATGCTTGACGTTCACTATTTGCCTATCCTCGAGAAACATCAGTGAACGTTGTGTTGTGTCAACAGGAGCGGTTGAGCCAAATACTGCAACATCACAAGTACATACGTAATCAGAAGTGCATGCATTAAGACCTCCTAAGTCTAAAACGGTAGCAACCGTAATGGTAAATTTTTTCGAGTTTTTCTTGGCTAATAGATAAGACCTCTTTAGATCGGTAGAATTTAACCCGGCTATTTCTCAAATTAAATAATCTACAGGGAAAAAGAGTCCTTTCTTTATTTATCAGAGCAATCGATACAACGCATCGTAAATTTAAAAGGTCTTGAATCAAAAAAGCCTTAAAGATTATACTTCAAGGCTTCAGTGAAAATGGGTGGAAGATGGGTCTCGAACCCACGACCTCCTGAACCACAATCAGGCGCTCTAACCAACTGAGCTACAACCACCATGTTTCCCGAAAAAATCGGGCTGCGAAAATAATAGTTCGCGCCAATTTTGGTTATGGAGATTTAAATTTAAGTTCACTTTCGTTGTGCTTAGCTTGCCATGGGTCTCGCATAGCTTTCGATTGACTAAGATTGTGCACAGAATCAATGGCCAATTTCGCAATCTATATATCAGCTGGTTTAGGCAACACGGTTTTCCTGCTTCCATTAATAAAACGATTAAGCACAATCGGCAAGGTGACCATTATTACAGATAATCCGTTCGGCTCACATGAAATTATTCAATCCATGCCACCGACTATAGTTAAGGCACAGATTGAAATCAGTTCACTTAGTGACTATACCAAATTAATTCCCTGTTTCTTTAAGAAGTTTGATGTGGTATATCTCGACTATTTCTCAGCAACTAGAAAACGAATTATGTTGAGTCACTTTATCGCAAAACGAATCGTTACCAATAGAATACCTCCAACTTTAAATGAAAGATTCAGGCAAAAAATAACTTTCGTTGAACCTAAACCAGGATATCACGAAGGAGCACAGTACATGCGTTTTTTTGATAGAAAATTTGAAGATAGTGCTCTTAATGAATCGGATTTTTCACTTTTTGAAACCGAAGCGTCTCGGAAAAACCTCGTCACCATTCAGCCCGGTGCTGGAAATAGTAAAACACCATGGAAAATATGGCCATTAGATAAATGGATATCTCTTCTAAAACAAATTCGTCATCATTTTCCCGAATATGAACTGATGATTCTGGGAGACTCTACAGAAAGTCATTTAAGTCCATATTTCAAACAGCTTGGATCAAAGGTTACAATCAAAATTGGTCAGACAGAAGTAAAAGAATTGCCGAACATCATCAAACAGAGCAGACTTCACATTGGCGGTGACAGCGGAATTACCCATTTAGCAGGGGCAGTAAAAACCCCAACGATTACCATTGCCGGAGGTAGCGACCCATCCCTTTTTGGTTGGCATAAGGTAAATTCCAATAAACACATCTTGATTCAACATGAATTAAAATGTCACCCTTGCTACCGGTGGTACTTACCAAATAAATCTCGAGTAGAACACGCATCTCAATGCCCTGATTTTAAGTGCATACGCGAAATTCAAGTTGATGAGGTGTTCAGTGCAGTCAATAAGCAATTGAAGCAGTATGTTTCGTAACATTTTACAGACACTGGGCAGTAGGTTTTTAATTGGACTTTCCAATTTGGCCATTCTATTAATCACCACCAATCTGTTTGGCGCAGAAATTAAAGGGGAAATAAGCCTTTTCGTTTTAAGCATCAGCATTGCCACGTTAATCAGTGGCTTTGCAGGTGGCCCTGCCCTAGTTTACTTAGTTCCCAGAGGCAATATCTTATCGCTTTTTGTGATAAATCTCCTTTGGTCTGCATTATCCATTGGGGTCTTCATATTATTTATTGTCCAATTCACCTCGCTGAGCATTGAAGGCTTTTATTTATACCTCATCGCTCTTTTAGAGAGCACAGTGGCAATTAATTTGATGCTTTTGTTGGGCCAGGAAAAAATTACTAAGCACAATGTCGTTCAATTAATAAAGGTTTTATCCACACTAGGCATTCTGCTTTATATGGCCACTTCCTACGACCCAAGTTTGGAACTATTTGTGGCGGCTTTCACGATTTCTGTGTTGATTAGCTTAGCTCTTTCTGGATATTTTCTGTTTCGATCATTGATTAAAGAAAAGCTGCAACTACAAGCTGTTGAGCTTGCAAAAACACTGCGATTAGGATTTACAGTTCAAATCGGAAATCTGGCTCAAATACTCAACTACCGGATGAGTTACTATCTGCTCGAATGGCTCATTTCACCGCCTGAGGTAGCCTTAGTTCGAATTGGAATCTTCAGCACAGCGACCCAAATATCTGAATCGCTGTGGCAATTTACCAGAAGCGTAAACACAGTTCAATATGCACGTATTGCGAATATGTCTGATAGAGATTCTTCAAAAGAAGTTACTACAATTCTTGTGCGGATGAATACTATCGTAACTGCAATGGGCATTATCGTGTTACTCCTTGTGCCAGCTTCGATTTATACCCAAATCATTGGAGCAGAGTTTACCGATATAAAGCGACAAATGTGGTTACTCAGTCCAGGCATACTCGGTTTGGCATTCTCTGGTGCATTGAGTCAGTTTTTTTCTGGAATTGGAGAGTATCAATTTAACACCATCACCTCGCTGGTCACTCTCGTATTAAGCGTGCTTCTTGCTATTCCTGCCATAAGTTTTTTTGAAATTGATGGAGCTGCAGCTGCTACCTCAATTGTTTACATTTTACAAGCAATAATGCTCACCTATTTTTTTACAAGTCGGGAACGGATCTCAATTATTGAATTCAAACCCAAGAGCTCAGATATCAGTCTACTAACACGAAAGTTTAGAGGAATTTGGAACCGTAAATTGTAGGATAAGATGGCTTCAATTCACAATCTCTAATTCTTACGTTTGTTATCATTATTTTCACATTTCTTTAATTAAACAGCAACACATGAAAAAGATTTTACTATCAGCGCTGTCAGTAGTAACGATCGGAGGAGCATTTGCTCAGCACGATCTGAATCTGACTCCCACTCAAAATAACTTCAAAGTAGAAGTGCCAGTGCACTTTTTAGAGCAAGACGTGCCAAATGCGGAGAACTATCCTTTGATTGGCAACTCCAACGTAGCACAGCGAAGTGCAACAGAAACGCAAATAGGCGAGTCATATTATGACTTACAGACTAATTCCGCTATTCAGCGAAGAATCATCAATCACTCCTCAGGAGCCATCACTGCTACTTGGACGTTTAGTACCGATGCAGCATGGACCAATAGAGGAACAGGATACAATTATTTTAATGGTACCATTTGGGGAGCATACCCTGCATCAGAAATTGAAACAGAGCGCACAGGTTGGCCCAATCCCCTAGCGCCAAATGATGGATCAGAGATCATAATTTCTCACAGCACTGCCAACAGCATTTTTCACCGTGTGAATCGAGCATCCATTGGCGCGGGCGCTTGGTCACAGGGTAACATGTCTAACCAAGATGGACAAGTTTGGGGTAGATCTGCAGTGGGCGGATCTAATAACAATACCATTCACAAGATTGGAATGACGCTTCCAGTAGCGAATAATGGAACATTCTACAACGGAATGGATGGAGCGTTTTTATATTCTCGTTCTAACGATGGAGGAGCCAACTTTAATATTGTTGATTATCAAATTCCTGGAACCAACGTAAATTATTTTGACGGATTTGATGGTGATAGCTACGCTATAGATGCAGACGGAAATAATGTAGCAATTGTAGTTGGTGGCCTTGGACGGGGAGTTCAACTTTTTAAATCTTCGGATAACGGAGTCACTTGGACCAAAACTGACGTAATGACTTCAGCAATCTGGTTTCAAGAAGATCAAACTGTTGTAGACACGACTTTAGAAGGAAGACTCTGGACTTCAGACGGAGCCGTGGCAGTATTGCTTGATGATAATGGTGACGCGCACGTATGGTTTAGCACGATGTATATTGCCAATGCGGATATCACCGATGGAACTATCACTTATTACCCATATACCAATGGAATGCAATATTGGAACGAAGATTATCCAAGTGACAATTCACTTCGATTGTTCGGTTTCATAGACATCGATGGAGATGGACAAATATCTATGGATAACCCTGGTGGTCAATACAGATTCTCAGG
>JALRDM010000075.1 GCA_023262195.1 Salibacteraceae bacterium
AGGCTCAAACTTCATTTCAATCTCATGATTGCCAGTAGGGATTTTAATGGCGCGTAGGATGTAATTTGCCCGGAGGATAGGAACTTCGTTGCCATCAACATAGGCTTTCCAGCCATTGGTATATATCACTTCTGAAAATACAGCAAGCCCAGCTTGCATGTTATTTGATTTGTAAACCAAGTGATCTGGTTTGAAGCTAGTGAGTTCAATTTTTGAATTAGGTGACTTCCCGAATGAATATCCATTCATCTCCTCATCAAACTCAGTATGTATGATGGCTGTTTCAAGTGGGTCAATTTCACTTATTTGAGCCATCTCCTCATCATGTGTTGAAACAGAGTTTATATTCGATACAAACCAAGCATTGCCGCATGCGGTGGGGTTTTCTACGATGCCGTCAGGAGAGTTTTGTACGATATAATACTTGGTGTTGAGCATGTTGAATGCTGACATTCGCTTACTTACCTGTGGATTCATAGTGAGTCCTGTTGGACCCTGCATTATCGCTCCATTGATTATTTGTAGCTGCGTGCCAAACTGATTTTCAATCATGTCTTGATATCGCTGAAGTTTTGCGGCATGATGACCACCAATATTTTCATGATGATAACAAGTGTGTCCGTCTGTCCACGGATTCTTGGTAAGATCAATTACGCGGTGGTGCGGGTCAGTATCAGACATTAGAGCCTTATCTACAGGTGTTGGATTAAACATACCTGCATATTGACGCTCCGCTTTGAACGAGTCATTATTCAAGTAGCGTTTACTGACGCGCCAATTGTCTCCAATGGCTACGATGGCTATGACAGAAAGGAGTATGGGCGTCTTTACCTTGTTTAAAGAGTAAAGCCATACCAACCCACCAGTGATAGCCATGATTACAGTAGAGATAAGCCAATCACTCATAAATAAAGATTTTCTATCGCTGAGCAGCGCGTCATATAGCTGTGTATCATTCCACGGCTTTGGTAGTTGGCTATCTTTTGGGCCCGACCAATCACTAGTCAACCCGTAGAGTAGCAACAATAACATCATCCCACCACTCACATAGAGCGTGTATTTAAAGGCGGTTTTAAGGCGCTGTGAATCAACTTTGTTCTGCAGGATGTGTGATAGCCCAATAATTCCCATAGCCGGCATGGCTAATCCTGCTAAGGATAATGCCATGCTTGGAGTTCTGAATTTGTTATACAGAGGCAAATAGTCGAAAAGCAGATAAGTGAACCATGACCAGTTTTTACCCCATCCAATGAAAAAGGAGAGTATGATAATTCCTATAAACCAAGTTTTATACTTCCCTTCGATTACGAATAAAGAAAGGATAAACAAAAAGATAAATGCCGCACCAAAATAGATAGTACCTTGGAGAAATGGTTGGTCACCTATGTAGGTGGGGCCCATTAATGGCCGATTTCGAGCTTGTTTGCCAACCAAGGCAGCTACTTCACCATCTTTTGGTAATTCTTCTTGGCTACTTCCGCCCAACACCGATGGCACAACCACGGTAAATGATTCCATTAACCCATGAGACCAACTCATGGCATAGCTTCGATCTAAGCCGCCTTCATCCTTTTTATCTTTCGAAGTGAGCAGTTTTTGTCCACCTCGTATGGTTTCCTTGCTATGCTGCTGAATGTTATAGATTTTGCTAAAATTAGGGAGTACCCCAATAAGCCCTGCAACCACAAGTACCCCAACTTGTTTCGCAAAATCGGGAAGTTGCTTATCGCGAATGGCATGAAACAAGTGAACGCCACCTCCAATAAGGCAAACTAAAAGAAAGTAGTACACAATTTGTAAGTGATTAGAGGCGATCATTAAACCGATAAACAATGCGGTTAAAAAACCACCCACCAATAGTTTTCCTCTAAATGTGAGAATGATAGAACCTAATGCTGGAGCTACATAGGCAATGGTGAGAATCTTTGTGTTATGCCCTGCCATTAGCGAAGAAAGGAGGTTGGAAGATAATCCGTATCCCAAGGCTCCAATGGCGGCTAACCACGGATTTACTCCAAACATGATCAGCAGTATAAACATTCCTAGACTGCATACAAAAGCGATATTCAAACCTTTTGGGAGAAACATCAGCGATTTTCTAATGGGTAAAATGATGTTGGTATTAAACTCAGCGCCAATATGAAAAACCGTCATACCAGAAAACACTCTTGAAGTCCAAAGGATGGTTTCACCCTTCTCCTTATATTCAAGAACTTCAGCTTTTTGAGCATCATTTTTTACAATATCGTTCTGCACCAATGTTTTTCCTTGAAAAACGGGTGAGAAGTAAAGAGAGCAGCAAACAATAATTGCCACAATAGCGGCCAGATAAGGCCACAAGGTTTTAATCGAGAATGAATTCATATTCTGAATGCTTTAAGAACAAATAAACCAAAAATGACTGGGGTATGCTCACACTTCTGTGTAGTCTACAT
>JALRDM010000109.1 GCA_023262195.1 Salibacteraceae bacterium
CAGTGTAACGCTATCGGTGGATGATGTATATGATAATTTCACTTGGAGCACAGGAGAAACGGGGCTTTCTATAGTGGCTCATGATGGATCATCCATATTCCCAACAAGCTATCCATTTTGGGTCACAGGTACCAACAATGAAGGAGGTTGTACCTATACTGATACCATTTATGTAACTTTCAGAGATTGTGATTCCACATTTGTAGGCACGGATGAGATGGGATTTATTCCTATTTCATTTGAACTTTATCCAAACCCAACAAGAAGCATTATAAATCTTAGAGGTTCTTCAATGGCGACCTCCATCGATCGAATCGAAGTTTACAACATCAATGGAGAACTGGCGAATTCAGTGGAAGCAGGAAACTTTAGCCTTAATGATCGACAAGAGATTCAACTCGATCTTAGATCATTAGATAATGGAGTTTATCTGATACGTATTTCCCATGAGCTAGGCGTCAATACGTCTCGAATAATACTAGCACACTAAAACTAGAGTAAATAAGAAAGGCGGTCGTTGACCGCCTTTCTTATTTGGCTTTCACCATTATTCCTAGCTGCATCAAAAGCTTCAGATCTTCTTGACTCATAAGATGAGCAACGGTTATGGTATAAGTACCAGGTGTTAAGTTTTGATTGTCAAGCACGATATAATCCACATCCCACAAATCACCTGACCCTCGTCCTAGGTATTTTTTATCCGAACCAATGATGGGCACCGCAATATTTCGATCCACGGATAATACTCCGCCATTCATTTGAAGACTTAAGTCTAACTGAGAAAAAGGAAAGCCATAAACATGTCTCAACAATAATGTCACATCATACAAGCCTTCTTCTTGAATTTCGAATTCAAATCTTTGCACATCATTCTTAGCCCAGGTATAATCTTCAAACTCATGCAGACTTCGATATTCCCAGAGAAGTCCGCAGCTTGAAACCACGAGCAATAGTGAAAGTGCATACAAGTATTTCATACCAAATATTTCAAGCAATCATAAAACATAAATTTGAGCAACCAAATGAAAGCGACATGAGCATCACAAAGCAAATCAATGACGACATCAAAAAAGCAATGCTGGCTAAGGACAAAAAACGGCTCGAAGCATTGCGTGCTGTTAAAAGCGCAGTGCTTCTATTAAACACTTCTGGTGGAGGCGATGCTAGTGATGAGGATGTTACAAAAGCAATGCAGAAGCTCGTGAAACAAAGAAAAGATGCCGCTGCCATTTTTCAAGAACAAGGTAGAGAGGATATGGCCGAAGAGGAGTTGTTTCAAGCCGAGGTTATTAATGAATACCTTCCTGAAATGATGGGAGAGGATGAGATTCGCAAAGTGGTGCAAGATAAGATTGCTCAAGTGGGCGCATCTGGCCCACAAGATATGGGAAAGATCATGGGACCATTAATGGGGCAACTGCAAGGCAAGGCAGATGGTAAATTGATTTCTCAAATTGTAAAAGAGGAGCTGTCGAGTTAGTCTGGTTAAAAGATCTTTGAAGGCCACAACCTCAATACATTACGATTAAGACTGGTCCTATTCGCGACCGCACACATATTCATAGACATCTATGAGTCAAACAAACCTTGACTCTGCCTCTGTGTTTTATACTTAAAATGACATAATACCATAGGCCAATGGTAAAAATACCTCAAGTCTATATTTTCATAATACTGTTCATCAGTAGCTGTAACGCACGATCCGATATGAAACATACGAATGCACTCATCGAAGAAACCAGTCCATACCTACTCCAACATGCTCACAACCCTGTCGATTGGATGCCATGGAACGAAGAAACACTGGAGATGGCACAACGGGAGAACAAACCCTTGATCATCAGTATCGGGTATAGCGCATGCCACTGGTGTCATGTAATGGAGCATGAGAGTTTTGAAGATGAGGAAGTTGCACAGATCATGAATGAGAATTTCATCTGCATCAAGGTTGATCGGGAGGAACGGCCTGATGTTGATCAAGTGTATATGGATGCTGTACAACTCATGACTGGTAGTGGAGGCTGGCCATTAAATTGTTTTGCATTGCCCGATGGCAGACCTTTTTTTGGCGGCACCTATTTCAGAAAAGAACAGTGGAAGCAAACCCTTTTTCAGCTTAGCAAGCTCTATAAAAGTGACTACAACAAAGTAGAGGAATATGCCATAAAGCTTACAGAGGGGCTTAATGAAATGGACATGACACCACTTGTCGATGCTCCTTCCGAATTTGATGCTGAGATACTTAAAACCGCTCTCTCTCGCTGGCAAAAAACTTTTGACCACAAAGAGGGTGGACCCAATAGAGCCCCCAAATTTCCCCTACCAAATAATTACGAATTTCTCCTTGCCTACGCTCATCAGAATGATGACAAGGCACTCTTAGACTATGTGCAGTTAACCTTAAAGAAGATGGCCTATGGTGGCATCTATGATCAAATTGGTGGAGGGTTTGCCCGATATTCCACCGATGAGGTTTGGAAAGTTCCTCATTTTGAAAAGATGCTTTACGACAATGGTCAGCTACTCAGTCTTTATGCCAAGGCATACCAGCAAAATGGTGACTCACTTTACAAACAAATCTTGCTTGAAACCAAGCAATGGTTAAAAGAGGAAATGATTGATAAATCAGGCGCTTTTTATAGCGCACTTGATGCTGACAGTGAGGGTGAGGAAGGAAAATTTTATACATGGACTCTCCCAGAAATTGAGTCGCTATCTGGTGAGCATTATGAGATTATCAAACAGTACTATAATATCAACCCGAGAGGGAAATGGGATAAGGACAGCTATATTTTACTGCGCCATGATGATGACCTGACCATTGCACAATCATTTGGAATAACAGCAGAAAAACTCCATGAAATAGTGCGTGACTTTGATATCAAAGCGAAAAATCAGCGTAATCAAAGAGTTAAACCTGGTTTGGATGATAAAACTCTTACTTCTTGGAACGCATTAACATCCAAAGGACTGGTTGACATGTATTTGGCTACAGGAGATGAGGACGCATTGACGATGGCAAAATCAAATCTCGATTTTTTAACCTCTACACAAATGCGCAATGATGGAGGTTTATGGCATAGCTATAAAGGAGGTAAATCATCCATTAA
>JALRDM010000126.1 GCA_023262195.1 Salibacteraceae bacterium
AACACACCTTACGCTGCGCAGATGGCAGCAGCGGATTGTGCAAAAGTGGCGCACGATGCTGGTTTGCGAAAGGTAAAGGTTTTTGTGAAGGGCCCGGGATCTGGAAGGGAGAGTGCTATTCGTAGCCTTGCTAATTCAGGAATTGAAGTGAGCGAGATTATGGATGTTACACCGATGCCACACAACGGTTGCCGCCCATCGAAACGTAGAAGAGTTTAATTTTAGATAAGACAAGGAAATGGCAAGATACAGAGGCCCAAAATCCAAGATAGCGAGAAAGTTTCGCGACCCAATCTTTGGCCCAGACAAGGCACTAGAACGTAAAAATTACGGTCCTGGGCAGCACGGTCCAAACAAACGAAGAAACAAGCAAAGTGAATACGCGATTCAGCTTCAAGAGAAGCAGAAGGCAAAGTACACTTATGGTATTCTCGAGCGTCAGTTCTCTAACCTTTTTAAGGAAGCGAACAGAAGAAAGGGAATTACTGGTGAAATGCTCTTGACACTTTGTGAGTCCCGATTGGATAACACAGTGTTTAGAAT
The DNA here is from genome assembly GCA_023262195.1 of Salibacteraceae bacterium. Classification (GTDB taxonomy): domain Bacteria; phylum Bacteroidota; class Bacteroidia; order Flavobacteriales_G; family Salibacteraceae; genus SHAN690. The sequence goes on from JALRDM010000126.1 coordinate 544, forward strand.
GGGTATTGCACCAACTCGAAGAGGTGCCCGTCAGCTTGTTGGCCACCGGCACATCACGGTGAATGGTGATGTTGTCAATATTCCTTCGTATCAGCTGCGACCTGGTGATAAAGTGGCGGTGCGCGAGAAGTCAAAGTCACTTGAGATAGTTACCAACTCTGTTGCGAATAGCAATGTGAGCAGCTATCCATGGTTGGAGTTTGATAGAAACGAATTGAATGGAACATTCATTACTGCTCCAACTCGTGAACAAATACCAGAAAATATCAGAGAGCAACTCATCGTTGAACTTTACTCGAAATAATTAAACCAAATCATGGAATGAAGCAGAAATGTTTCTAAGCCCTTCTTCAAGCCTAGCGAACGAAGAAACTTTATTCCAATTAAAACTGAAGAATAGAAATTATGGCAATACTAGATTTTCAACGTCCTGACAAAGTAATCATGCTCCAAGCGGATGATTTCAAAGGTCAATTTGAATTCCGTCCTCTTGAACCAGGTTATGGCATTACAATAGGTAATGCGTTAAGGAGAATCCTTCTTTCATCCCTAGAAGGTTTTGCAATTACATCAATCAAAATAAGTGGTGTTGATCACGAATTCAGCACAGTGAAAGGAGTAATTGAGGATGTCACCGAAATCGTTTTGAATCTTAAAGAAGTGAGATTTAAGCAGCAAATAAAGGAGGAAGACTCTGAGAAAGTGCATATAAGTGTTAAGGGGCAAGAGGTTTTCAAGGCAGGCGACATTGGCAACTTCACAAGTTCTTTTCAGGTTTTAAATCCAGACCATGTGATCTGTCACATGGATAAGGGAGTAACGCTTGATATTGAAATGACTATCGGTAAGGGCAGAGGTTATGTACCATCTGAAGAGAATAAAACTTCGAACCCAGCGCTGGGAACCATTTTTTTAGATGCAGTTTTTACCCCGATAAGAAACGTTCGCTATACCATAGAGAACTATCGAGTTGAGCAGAAGACCGACTATGAAAAGCTAATTTTCGATATTGATACTGATGGTTCAATTCATCCTAAAGATGCATTGAAAGAGGCAGCTAAAATCTTAATCCATCACTTCATGTTGTTCTCAGATGAGAGAATTACGCTTGATCAAGTAGAAAAGAAGGCTGAGGAAGAGTTGGATGAAAATACCCTTCACATGCGCCAGTTACTTAAGACGAAGCTCGTAGATATGGACTTGAGCGTTAGAGCGTTGAATTGTCTAAAGGCTGCTGATGTTGAAACTTTAGGTGAGCTTGTAACATTCGAAAAGAATGACCTATTGAAGTTTAGAAATTTCGGAAAGAAGTCTCTTACAGAATTAGAAGATCTAGTTCAAGTTAAGGGCTTGAATTTCGGAATGAACGTTAAGAAATATTTGAACGAAGACTAAAAGTCGCTTAATAATTAAGCAATGAGAAATCAGAATAAAATAAACCAGCTTGGTAGAACTGCTGCGCACCGAAATGCAATGATGTCGAATATGGCTTCATCGCTTATCGAGCACAAGCGCATAAGCACTACTGTGGCGAAGGCAAAGGCACTTCGAGGTTATGTAGAACCTTTGATTACTAAATCGAAGACGGATACCACTCATTCAAGAAGAATGGTCTTTAGAAAGTTGCAGAATAAGCATGCAGTTTCTGAACTTTTCAGAGAGGTAGCACCCAAGGTTGCTGATCGTGCGGGTGGATACACGCGGATTATTAAGACAGGTTTCCGACAAGGTGACTCAGCTGAAATGTGCATCATTGAACTTGTTGACTTCAATGAACTTTACACTACTGATAAGAAAGCTGCTTCTGCGAAAAAGACAAGAAGGTCTAGAAGAGGCGGTGGCGCAAAGGCTAAGTCTGAAGAAAAAGCAGTAGAGGCTACAGCAGCAACTGAAGCGGTTGAAGGAGTTAAAGAAAAGGCAGAAGCTGCTGTTAAAACTGCCGAGGAAGTTGTAGAAGATGTTAAGGAAGCTGTTGAAGAAGTAAAAGAAGTGGTAGCTGATGCTACTGAAGATGATACTTCCGAATCAAAAAAAGAGAGCTTGGATGACGATTCTGACGATGAAGAAAAGAAGGATGCATAAGGAAATCCACAATTTGTGAATATCAAAAGGGGATAGGTTAAAAACTTATCCCCTTTTTTTTGATCTAAACCCTCAACATTGTTGCATGAAATATTCTGAGAAACAAAAAGCGGTAATCCTTCTGGATGACGGAACATATTTTTTTGGTAAAGCTGCAGGAAAGATTGGTACTACAGCTGGTGAAATCGCTTTCAATACGGGCATGACCGGATATCAAGAAATATTCACTGATCCATCATATTTCGGACAAATCCTCCTAATGACTCCTTCGCATATTGGGAATTATGGTACGCACGATGAGGAAGTTGAGTCAGATTCACTCAAAATCGCGGGGCTGGTTTGCAAGAAGTTTTCAGAAGTTTTTTCGCGAGCCAGTGCGTCTGCTTCTATTCAAGAGTATTTCGAAAATCAAGGTCTTGTCGGTATTTCAGATGTGGATACAAGGGCGCTTGTGAGGCATATCCGTGATAAAGGGGCAATGAACGCCATCATTTCAAGTGAAACTTTGGATATAGATGAGTTGAAAGCGAAACTTAAAGATGTTCCTTCAATGACTGGGTTAGAGCTATCATCTAAAGTATGTACTGACGAGGAGTATGAAGTAACAAGTGAAATCTCTGAGCGCAAGGTTGCCTTGGTTGATTTTGGTGTCAAAAAGAATATTATCCGCTGTTTAGTCGAACGTGGATGTACTGTTCGCGTCTTTTCAATGCACGCCTCAGCCAAAGACATCATGAACTGGTGTCCAGATGGTATTATGCTCAGCAATGGCCCAGGTGACCCTGCTGCAATGGGAAAGAGTGTAGATCTGATAAAAGAATTGCTAGAATTTAACGTCCCAACCTTTGGGATTTGTCTTGGGCATCAACTACTGTCCTTGGCCAATGATTTGACTACGCATAAAATGCACAATGGTCATAGAGGCGTAAATCATCCAGTAAAAAACTTGATTACTGGTAAAGGTGAAATCACCTCTCAAAACCACGGTTTTGTCGTTGAGATGGAATCAGCCAAAGCCAATGATAATATAGAGATTACACACATCCATTTAAATGACAATACGCTTGCTGGTATTAAACTCAAAAACAAGCCTGCATTTTCTGTGCAATTCCACCCAGAGTCTTCTGCTGGACCAAACGATTCGAGGTATCTCTTTGATGAATTTGTGGCATTGATTGATGAACACGTAACACAACCCGCTTAAAACGAAAAAACAATGAGTGCTATAGCACAATTAATGGCTAGAGAAATTCTTGACTCTAGAGGTAACCCTACCGTTGAAGTAGATCTTATTACTGACGATGGAATTGTCGCAAATGCCGCAGTTCCTTCTGGCGCCTCTACGGGAGTCCATGAAGCGGTTGAATTGCGCGATGGGGATTCAAGTAGATATCTTGGAAAGGGAGTCCTCAAAGCGGTCAATAATATTCACGAGGTATTTGCGCCCGAATTAAAAGGCGCATTTGTTTCAAGTCAAGCGGCCATTGACCGACATATGATTCAAATGGATGGCACTGAAAACAAAGCAAATCTTGGTGCCAACGCAATGTTGGCCATTTCATTAGCCTGCGCCAAGGCAGCCGCCCAAAGTCATGGAATGCCATTATATCGATATCTAGGTGGTGTGAATGCCAATATGCTTCCAATACCAATGATGAATATTCTTAATGGTGGAGCACATGCGGATAATAAGATTGACTTTCAGGAATTTATGATCATGCCCATTGGTGCCGCATCGTTTAGTGAGGCATTGCGCATGGGCACGGAAATCTTTCATCATTTAAAGGCAGTATTGAAAAAGGATGGTTATTCAACCAATGTTGGCGATGAAGGAGGTTTTGCTCCCAACCTTGAAAGCAATGAGGCAGCCATCGAATACGTGTTAAGGGCTATTGAGTCAGCTGGGTATAAAGCTGGAGCTGATGTTTATATTGCCATGGATGCTGCGAGCAGCGAATTCTATGATGCCGAAAGTGGGGAGTATGTATTTAAAAAATCAACGGGTCAAAGGCTGTCTTCTGCAGCAATGGTAGAATTCTGGAGCGGTTGGTGTGAAAAGTATCCGATCATCTCAATTGAAGATGGGATGGATGAAGACGATTGGGATGGATGGAAATCGCTCACCAATGCGATAGGAGATAAGGTGCAGTTGGTCGGTGATGACTTGTTTGTGACCAATACCAAGCGTTTATCAAAAGGAATAGAAACTGATACAGCTAACTCGATACTCATTAAGGTTAACCAAATTGGAACCCTTACCGAAACGATTGAAGCAGTAGAACTGGCGCATCTCAATGGATACACGTCTGTAATGAGCCACAGAAGCGGTGAGACAGAAGACACCACTATTGCTGATTTAGCTGTTGCTTTAAACACGGGCCAAATCAAAACAGGATCGGCATCACGTAGCGATAGAGTGGCCAAGTACAACCGATTACTTCGAATCGAAGAAGAGCTTGGTGGGCAAGCTAGATACCTTGGTCGAGAATATCGCTTCGCACGCTAGCTCTGTCTTGTAATTCTGTTTTTGTAATCTTATTTTCGCGAGCGACTGAAAATCAGTCGACTTGCAACGCAGAAATAACGAATAGAAGATGGCAGAAACAGCAGAAACAGCAGAATTACACTTTAACGGAGAAGTATATCAAATACCTGTAGTAAAAGGAACAGAGAATGAAAAGGCGCTAGATATCTCAAAGCTGAGAGGGCAGTCGGGTTTGATTACTCTTGATGCAGGTTTTAAAAATACAGGGTCAACGCAAAGTGCAATCACATTTCTTGATGGTGAAAAGGGAATCTTGAGATACCGAGGTTACACCATTGAACAATTGGCTGAAAATGCTTCATTCTTAGAAGTCGCTTACCTCATTATTTATGGCGAGTTACCCAAGGCCGAACAATTAGAGCATTGGAGAAATGACATTACATATCACACCCTAATCCATGAGGATTTTAAGGTCCTACTTGAAGGTTTTCCATCAAACTCGCATCCGATGGGTGTGTTGTCTTCTTTGGTAACTTCTTTAACTGCATTTTATCCAGAGTCGCTTGATCCTGTAAGGTCTTCTAACGAGGTGGACATGAGCATTATTCGCCTCATGGCTAAGCTTCCAACGATCGCGGCTTGGGCTTACAAAAACGAAATTGGTCAGCCATTGATGTATCCAAAAAATGATTTGGACTACTGTGGCAACTTCTTGAAGATGATGTTTGGAACTCCAGCTGAGAATTATGAGCCAAACCCAGTAGTGATTTCAGCATTAAATAAACTCCTTATACTTCATGCGGAACACGAGCAAAACTGTTCGACAAGTACGGTTCGAATTGTTGGATCGTCACAAGCTAGTCTTTATGCATCGGTTTCAGCTGGAATCAATGCACTATGGGGGCCATTGCATGGTGGTGCCAATCAAGCGGTGATTGAGATGCTTGAAGCAATCAAAGCTGATGGTGGTGATGTGAATAAGTACATGGCCAAAGCGAAAGATAAGAATGATCCTTTCAGACTTATGGGCTTCGGACACCGAGTTTATAAGAACTTTGATCCAAGAGCACGCATCATTAAGAAGGCAGCAGACGAGGTGTTATCACAATTAGGTGTAAAAGATCCAGTATTAGAAATTGCCAAGGGATTGGAAGAGGTTGCACTAAGTGATCCGTATTTCGTTGATCGGAAACTCTATCCTAATGTTGACTTCTATTCAGGTATCATTTACAGAGCTTTAGGCATACCTACCAATATGTTTACGGTTATGTTCGCTATGGGCAGACTACCAGGATGGATTGCTCAATGGAAAGAAATGCGTGAAAATGGCGAACCAATTGGAAGACCGAGACAGGTTTACACAGGTGAGAATGCGCGTGAATATGTTAGTTTAGATAAACGCTAAGCTCGGTAAACCTTTAGATATAACATGAACCCAGCTATTACGCTGGGTTTTTTTGTAGAATACGTTTTTGTCACAAGAAGCGATTCACGCAACTAATGGATGCTTAGTTATCTTAATTCACACCAAGACAACAATACATAGCATAAAAAAACCCGAACTGGCTTTATACCGGTCGGGCTTTTCAAAATAGTTCATTAAGACTAAATTATAGCCTTCTGTGTGAGATCTTTGAGCTTTTCGGTCTCTTCATTGGCAAGTTCGAGGTCTACCAAGAGTCTACCACTGTGCTCATCAGTAATGATCTTCTTTCTTGCAGCAATATCGAGTTGTCTTTGAGGTGGAATTTTGATAAAAGATCCACGTTGTACAAAGTGTTGGGACGAAGAAAAGGTTGGCCAACCGAGTATGCGAACTCGTGCTAATTCTTTTCATGGACTCGAATTCAAAAAAGACATACTCAAAGAAACATCTCGAAAACTAACTCATATTGAATTAA
>JALRDM010000214.1 GCA_023262195.1 Salibacteraceae bacterium
TAGCACATGGAATGGGAAATATCGAGGTGAAACTACACGAGTGGCAAGTTGATTTCGCAGCATGGTGTACCTATAAATACTTGAATGCTGGACCGGGTTCAGTTGGAGGCCTATTTGTGCATGAAAATCATCATAAAAGAAAGTTGCCAATCCTTGCCGGTTGGTGGGGTCACGATAAGGAAACTCGCTTTAAAATGGAACCCGAGTTTGTACCCATGCAAACGGCTGAAGCGTGGCAAATGAGCAATGCACCAGTTTTTAATATGGCGATTTATCTCGCCTCATTAGAGATTTTTCAAGAGGCCACCATGCCGAAGCTTTGGAAGAAAAGCAGACCACTTACCGATTACCTTGAATATGTCATTCATGAAGTGGCTAAAACCACGGGTGCAGATTTGGAAATCATCACTCCAAAAGAGCATCATAGAAGAGGTTGTCAGTTGAGCATTGTGGCGCATGGTTATGGCCGTAAATTATTTGACCAAATCACTGAAGCGGGAGTAATAGCCGATTGGCGCGAACCAAACGTGATTCGAATGGCACCTGTACCACTATATAATTCATATGAGGATATCTACCGGTTTGGCCAGATTCTCGAAAACGCTTTAAAAACAAAATGAAAGAAGTAACCATAGTAGGAGCAGGATTAGTCGGTTCATTGTGGGCTGTATATCTAAGCAAGGCAGGGTATAAGGTTCAAATCTTCGAACGAAGAACAGACATCAGAAAGGCGGAAATATCGGCAGGTAAGTCTATAAATCTTGCGCTAAGCGACCGAGGTTGGAAAGCGTTAAAAGGAGCGGGTGTCGATCACCTGATAAAGGAAATTGCCATCCCAATGCCAGGTAGAATCATGCACGATTTGGAAGGGAACCTTACCTATCAAGCCTATGGTAAAGAAGGACAAGCCATTAACTCTGTGTCAAGAGGTGGAGTGAATGCACGCATGATGGATATAGCAGAGCAAGTAGGCAACGCAAAAATCACTTACAATACGAAGTGTTTGGGAGCAGATATGAAAGCGGGTATTTGCTACTTCGAAAACAATGAAACGGGAGAACAATTTGAAGTAAAAAGTGACTTGATTTTTGCCTGCGATGGTGCGTTCTCCGCAATCCGATATAACTCAATGCAGAAGTTAGATCGATTTAACTACAGCCAGACTTATATTGAAGATGGTTACCGAGAAATCTTGCTGCCAGCCAATGAAGATGGCAGCTACAAGTTGGAGAAAAATGCGCTGCATATTTGGCCAAGAGGTCGCTTTATGATGATTGCCCTTCCAAATGAAGACGGCTCATTTACCTGCACCTTATTTATGCCTTTTGAAGGTGAAAACAGCTTTGAAAAACTGACTTCCAAGGAAGCAATCAACAACTTTTTCAAAACTACTTTCCCAGACTTTTATGCGATGATGCCCAACATAGCGGATGCTTGGGAGGATCATCCGCTGGCCTCATTGGCCATCACACGTTGCTACCCTTGGCATCACGGTAAAGTTGCCCTCATGGGCGATGCTGCACACGCCACGGTTCCATTTTATGGACAAGGCATGAATGCCGGGTTTGAAGACTGCACGGTCATGAATGATCTCATGCTCAAGCACAACCATGATTGGGACAAAATATTCGAAGAATATAGCCGAACTCGAAAGCCCGATGGAGATGGTTTGCAAGACCTTTCATTGCACAATTATTATGTGATGCGTGACTATGTAGCCGATCCGAAATTCTTGCTTCAAAAGAAGATTGAGGCACGCTTCGCAGAAAAACATCCGGATAAATGGATGCCGCTTTATAGCATGACTACGTTTTCTGACATCCGATATTCAGTGGCTTGGAAAGAAGGTCAGCGCCAGCAAAAGATCATGGATGAAGTAATGGCCGATCCCAATATTGAATCAAAATGGGATTCGGGTGAGGTGGAAGCAAAAATTCTAGAGCTGATCAACTAATGATAGCAAGGCAGTTTTCAATCAACGGATTTATTCTCTATTGTTTGGCTTGAAGCTAATTTGCTGCTCGATCAGATT